>NZ_JBFFOH010000006.1:0-52240 GCF_041562805.1 Sulfurovum sp.
ACGTGTGAGTCACACAAGAGCAGCGAAAAGAAGAACACATTACAAATTGACATTACCAATGCCAGTTAAAGATGCAGATGGAACATGGAGAATGCCTCACCACATGAACATGACTACCGGTGAGTACAAAACAACTAAAGCGTAATCTAGATGATTAAAATCGCGATTGACGCTATGGGTGGGGACTTCGGTCCTGAACCCATCATAGAAGGCGTGGTTCAAGCACTTGAAACAGAAAAATTCCTCCCTATTTTAGTAGGTAACTCAGAAGAGATCCGTTCTTTCCTCCCTCCATATTATGCAGATAAAGTTGAAATTGTTGAAGCCTCAGATATTATATCTATGAGTGATCAGGCAACGAATGCATTGAAACGTAAAGATTCATCTATTTTCAAAGCAGTAGAACTTGTACGAGATAAAGAAGCATCTGCTGTAGTTTCAGCTGGGCACAGTGGGGCAACGATGACACTGGCTACATTACGTATAGGGCGTTTACCGCATATTTCAAAACCGGCATTGGCAACATTGATGCCAAGTGTTACGGCTGATAAAACTTTGGTACTGGATGTAGGGGCTGTGACAGACTGTACACCTCAAAATCTATATGAGTTTGGTGCGATGGGTGAAGCGTATGCACAAAAGATCATGGGAATTTCAGTACCTAAAGTAGGGCTCTTATCTAATGGATCTGAAGACTCTAAGGGGAATGCTTTAACAAAAGAAGCCTTTAAGTTACTCAAAAATCTTGATGGTTTTGTAGGTAACGTGGAGGGACGTGACATCTTCAATGGAAATGTGAATGTTGTGGTATGTGATGGCTTTACCGGTAACATTTTACTTAAAACAAGCGAAGGTGTTGTATCCACCATCTTTACACTTATGAGACAACATATTCGTAAATCATTGCCGGCAAAGATCGGTGCATTGATGATGAAAAGAAAAGTGTTTGGAAATATGAAAAAGCAAGTTGACTATGCTGAGTATGGTGGAGCACCACTATTGGGCATCAATGGATGTGCGATCATCAGCCATGGTAGCTCTAATGCAAAAGCGATCAAAAATGCGATTTTCCAAGCTATCAGATATACAGAATCTGATGTAAACAGTACGATAGAAGACCTACTTTCAAACGATAAATAATCCTTCTAACTTCAGCCCCTGTGCTAACAGGGGCACACTTTAAATAATCAACACACTTCTCCCTAAATTTTAGAATCCTTCTTGGAAAATTATGGTAAAATAAGGCATATAATTTATGGCTTAAGGATAACTATGTCACAAACAAAACCAGTATATGCTTCATTTAGATCTATAGGTGCATACGTGCCTGAAAAGATTTTATCTAATGCAGATCTTGAGAAAATGGTAGATACAACAGATGAATGGATCGTGAAGCGTACAGGTATCAGCGAACGTCGTATAGCTGCAGATAATGAGTATACGAGTGATATGGCTGCCAAAGCGTGTGAGCTTGCCATAGAACGTTCCGGTATACCAAAAGATGAGATAGATCTGATCATTTGTGCTACAGTAACACCGGATTATTTTAACATGCCATCAACGGCATGTATCATTTCAGACAAGATCGGTATTAGAGATGTTCAGGCATTTGATATCTCTGCTGCATGTAGTGGATTTGTTTATCTTCTTTCTGTAGCTAAAGCATTTATAGAATCAGGTATGAAGAAAAATGTGCTCATCGTTGGATCAGAAAAGTTTTCTTCCATTGTTGATTATACAGATAGAGGTACCTGTATATTGTTTGGAGATGGTGCAGGGGCTGCAATGATCTGTGCTACTTCAAATAAAGAAGAAGGATTTGTTGATCTACATGCAAGTGCTGATGGGTCTTATGCAGACTTCTTGGTGACACCTGCGCCTGGTGCTATTCACCCTGCGAGTCAGCAAGTGATTGATTCTGGGCTTAATTTTGTGCAAATGAAAGGGAATGAAACCTTTAAACTTGCAGTAAAAACACTTACAAAAGATGTGAAAGAGATATTGGCAAAGAATGAGATAAACTCAGATGATATACCACATTTTATTCCGCATCAGGCAAATTATCGTATTATCAAAGCAGTAGGTGATGCATTGAAAATGAAAGAAGAGCAAGTGGTACTGACTGTGGGTAAATATGGAAACACTTCAGCCGCTTCTATTCCTATGGCGATCAATGACATCTGGGAGTCTGGTAGACTGCAAACAGGTGAACTTATGTTACTTGACACTTTTGGTGGCGGACTGACTTGGGCAAGTGCTTTACTTCCTTTTTCCGGCAAAGCAATCCAAAAGTAGGTCATAAATTTGAAAATAGGGTTTATTGGTGATATTGTAGGTAAACCTGGGCGCTTGATCATCAAACGTCATTTAACACGTCTCAAGCAAGAACATTTTGTAGATTACATGATAGCCAACTATGAAAATGCAAGTCATGGTTTTGGTTTAACAGAAAAAAACTGTATTGAACTATTGGGTTATGGCATCGATATGATGACAGGCGGTAACCATAGTTTTGATAAAAAAGAGATACTTAACCTCTTTGATACCTATCCTCTCATTCGTCCTATGAATTACCCGAAGGCAACACCTGGTAAGGGTATCTATGAAACCACTGTCTTAGGACATAAAACAGCCATTTTAAACCTTATGGGACATTACACTATGCCTATGGTCGATAATCCTTTTACGATGATCGTAGAAGTGGTTAAAGAACTCAAATCACAGGGGATCAAACATATCATTCTTGATATGCATGCTGAGGCAAGTTCTGAGAAGCAGGCACTTTTGCATATGCTCAAAGATGATGTCTCTGCGATAATCGGTACGCATACTCATGTAGCTACAGATGATCTGCAGGTGAGAGACGGTTGTTGTTATGTGACAGATGTGGGACTTACGGGTTGCTGTGACGGGGTGATAGGTATGGACATTGAGGTACCTATGAAACGTTTTCTTACAGGACTTGGAGGACATTTTGATGTACCTGATGAGTGTAGATCAATTTTGCAAATGGTTGTGTTTGAACTTGATGATGACGGATACTGTGTTGCTGCTGAGAAAATTAAGATCTATGATGATAAACCAAAAATAGTCACGACGGCGTGGATGGATACCTAAGGATAAAAGATATTTCCCCTTAACTGTTTCGTTTGATCCTTACTTTCTTTGGATCAAAGAGGGCAATAGCCTCTTTGATCATAGGCTCTTCAAGTAATGTAGAAGGGTCTTTCTCTTTTGCTGCTTCCGTTTCTCCAGCTTCGGGTGCGATACAGGAACTTTTCATTTCAATATCTTCTATCATTGAAGCAGAATCTGCATCCTGATGCGCAGGTTTCTCTTCTTCTTGAGGTGCTTCTTTCTCTACAGTTTGTGTATCAACTTTTTTTTTAGGGGTATTGATGATTTTGGTTTCAAAACCAAAAATATCTTTCACAAACATATTGATAAGGCCCCAATGTGTAATGAGTGTTTTTTTATCTGCACCATCAGCCATCGAGCCCCATGTAAGTTTATTGTCTGCAAAGCTTTCAAACGAAATATTACGTTCAAAACATGCACCCAGGTCATAGTCTCTATCATAAAGCTTTTTGACAAGTGTATCAAATGTTTTTTGATGAGGATCTACTTGAGGTGTAATCGATTTTGGAGCTACTGGTGCTGTTTCTATGCTTGGCTGCTGCTCAACGACAGGCACTTCTTCTTTTTGTATAGGAAGCGCATCCGTCTCCTCTATAAGGGCTTCTTCTACTGCCGGAGAAGAAATTTCGGGCATTTTTTCTTCTGCAGATGCTTTTTCTGTAGGATGTGTAACAGGAAGTGTTGCGATGATCTCATCTTCAGTAATGGTAATGACTGCTGGTGGCACAGAGAGATCTGGAGAGGGAGTGGTTACCATGATCTCAGAAACTTCAACACCTTTGAGTTCTTGTTCCAAACCACGTATCATGGTATCAATATCTTTGATCTCTAACGACTCCATCATTTTAAAAAGTGACAAGGAGAGAACGAACTCACTATCACTGCCAAGAGAGAGTAAGCTTTTAGACTCTGCAATTACTCTAAAAAAACGCTCTATGATCATAGGGCTGAAGTTACCTTTGCCATTAAGAAGCAAGTCTTTGAGGTAGAGGGTCAGTTCATCCAGTATCATCTCCGCTTCATAGTCTGCAGCCATTTTAATAAAGGCTAAAATCTTTGTTGTATCTTTTGCCATAATATCAGAGAGTAACGCTTCCAAATGGCTTGGTTCTATGATGCCAAGCATCCCCGTCACCGTGTTCAGGTCTACAAAGTTTTTAGAGTAGACAATGGCTTGATCCATCAAGGTGAGAGAATCTCTCAAACTTCCTGCACCGGAACGTGCAATGATATCTAAAGCAGCTCTTTCATACTCTATGTTTTCAAGATCTAAAATGTGCTCTAAATGCTTCAGTACAAGATTTTGAGGAATCTTTTTAAATCTGAAATGCTGTGTACGCGAAAGGATGGTGGCAGGCAATTTTAGCGGATCTGTTGTTGCCAGGATGAACTTCACAAAATCAGGTGGCTCCTCAAGTGTTTTGAGCAGAGCATTAAAAGCCTGGTTTGTAAGCATATGTACTTCATCAATGATAAAGATCTTGTAACGTGCAGAGCTTGGTTTGTATTTGGTGTGCTCGATGAGGTCTTTGATATCATCAATACCACGGTTGGAAGCAGCATCCATTTCAATGATATCCATATGGCT
Organism: Sulfurovum sp.; assembly: GCF_041562805.1. Classification (GTDB taxonomy): domain Bacteria; phylum Campylobacterota; class Campylobacteria; order Campylobacterales; family Sulfurovaceae; genus Sulfurovum. The sequence goes on from NZ_JBFFOH010000006.1 coordinate 4,727, forward strand.
GCTTTCACTTGCCATGACACAATGTGCACAGGTGCTGCAAGGGTGAGAAGTAGCACCTGTTTCACAGAGTAACGCTTTAGCAAAGATACGTGCTGTAGAGGTTTTTCCGCTTCCTCTGAGTCCAGAGAACAGGTAGGCATGAGAGAGTCTGTTTCCATCAAGTGCAAGGGAGAGTGTTTGTGACACGGATTCTTGTCCTATGAGGTCATCAAAGGTGGCAGGACGGTATTTTCTTGCTAAAGCTAAAGACAAACAGACTCCTTGGTTTCATTGCTATTATTGTAGTTAAATTTTACTTTTGATTGGTATAATTGAGAGTATAATATAGAATTTAAAAGGCAACCCTTATGAAATGGAAAGGCGGCAGAAAAAGTTCCAATGTCGATGATAGAAGAGCTACATCGAGTAGGAGGCACGGTACACCGTCCATAGGAACGATTATGATGATATGGCCTATCATCAAACCATTACTTAAAACAAAATTGGGTTGGGTGATCATCGGTTTAGGTGTTGCAGCATATTTTGCCGGATTTAATCCACTTTCACTGGTCGGAATGGGAGGCAGCACTTCAGCACCGGTCAATCAAGTTCAAGATGATAAAAATGCCGCTTTTATTTCTACTGTTTTGGCCAGTACAGAAGATGTCTGGACAAAAGAGTTACGTGGCTACAGAGAACCGGTGATGGTACTTTACCGCGGAGGAACGCAGAGCGGATGCGGTTTTGCCAATTCTGCGGTCGGTCCATTTTACTGCCCTGCTGATCAGAAAGTGTACCTTGATCTTAGTTTCTTTGATGAACTGTCAAAAACACATGATGCGCCCGGTGATTTTGCTCAGGCTTACGTGCTGGCTCATGAGATAGGACACCACATTCAGAACCTGCAGGGCACACTTTCCAAAGTGCAAAAAGCCAAACAGCAATGGGGTAACTCCAAAAAGGCTAATGCGTTGCAGGTAAAGGTAGAACTTCAGGCTGACTGTTATGCCGGGGCATGGGCACACCATGCACATAAGCGTTTTAACATTCTTGAAGAAGGAGATGTAGAAGAGGCACTTAGAGCCGCGAGTGCCATCGGTGATGATACCCTGCAGAGAAAATCTACCGGTACGGTCAGACCGGATGCATTTACCCATGGAAGTTCGAAACAGCGTGTAGAATGGTTTAGAAGAGGGCTTCGTACTGGTGATGTGAGAGAGTGTAATACGTTTAAGTAATTTCTCTTCATCCTTCTTGATCCCGGGAATAACGGGGTCTATGAGGTATCAATTCATCTCTAACCCCATATTAGATATAATCCCCTTAATTAAATAATCACAACATAAGCGAGAAAATATGAGTTACAATCCAAGTGAGATTGAAGCCAAATGGCAAAAGAAATGGGATGATGAGAAGGCTTTTGAACCTGATGATGCCTTAACAAGAAAGAAAAAATATATTTTAAGTATGTTCCCGTTTCCAAGTGGTCGTTTACATATGGGTCATGTACGTAATTACGCTATAGGTGATGCCTTTGCGCGTTACTACAGAAAACAAGACTTTAATGTGCTTCATCCTATCGGTTGGGATGCTTTTGGTATGCCTGCTGAGAATGCTGCCATCAAACACGGACGTCATCCTAAAGACTGGACGTACTCGAACATTGATTATATGAGAAAAGAGCTCAATACGCTTGGACTTTCATTTTCTAAAACACGTGAGTTTGCTACCTGTGATGAACTCTACACGAAGTGGGAACAAGAGTTTATCATCAAAATGTTTGAAGAGAAACTGCTTTACCGTGAGTCTACGACTGTAAACTGGTGTGAAGACTGTCATACTGTTTTGGCAAATGAGCAGGTAGAAGAGGGATGTTGTTGGCGATGTGATAATCCTGTAGAGCTTAAAGAGATGCCAGGGTACTACCTGGATATCATTAAATATGCAGATGATTTGTTAGATGATTTAAAAGAGCTTGAGGGCAAATGGCCAAATCAAGTACTTACCATGCAGGAGAACTGGATAGGAAAATCTCAGGGGCTTGAGTTTGAATTTGAACTAAGTGAAGCGAGTAAAGCTAAACTAGGTGGAAAGTTTGATAAATATACAGTGTTTACGACACGTCCAGATACGATTTATGGAGTGACGTACTCTGCACTTGCTGCTGAGCATCCTATTACAAAATATTTAATAGACAATGGTCTACTCTCTGCTGATGTGGTTGAAAAAATTACAACTATCAAAAATATGACAGAAATAGAACGTGCAAAAGAAGGTAAAGAGGGGTATGACTTAGGTATTACGGTTATCCACCCTCTTACCAATGAAGAGATACCGGTATGGACAGCGAACTTTGTACTTGCATCTTACGGTGGAGGTGCTGTCATGGCTGTACCTGCACATGATGAGCGGGACTTTGAGTTTGCGAGTAAGTATGATCTTCCTATCAAAAGAGTCATTAGTGGAGGGGAAGAGCTTCCTTACACGCTTGAAGGTGAACTTGTTGATTCGGCAGCATTTACAGGGTTAGGTAACTACGAAGCCAAGGCCAAGATCATTGCTATGTTTGAAGAGACAGGATTTGGTAAGGGTACGACAAACTTTAAACTCAGAAACTGGGGTGTAAGCCGTCAGCGTTACTGGGGAGCACCTATACCGTTTGTACATTGTAAGAATTGTGGACTTGTACCTGAAAAGATAGAAAACCTTCCTATTGCACTGCCGGAAGATGTAGAGATCACAGGTGAGGGTAATCCTCTGGAGAACCATCCTACATGGAAAAACTGTGCTTGTCCAAAATGTGGTGAAGAGGCGATTCGTGAGACAGATACGCTGGATACTTTTGTACAGTCAAGCTGGTACCAGTTCCGTTATGCAACCAATCCTAAGAAGTGGAATGAAGTAGGTATAGACAAGGTAGAGGCAAACTATTGGTTAGGTGTAGATCAGTACATCGGTGGGATAGAACATGCTATCTTACACTTGTTGTATGCACGTTTCTTTACGAAAGTACTTCGTGACCTTGGTTACCATGACATCAATGAGCCTTTTGAAAATTTATTGACCCAAGGTATGGTACTGATGGACGGTGCAAAGATGAGTAAGTCTAAAGGGAATACTGTTGATCCGGATGCACTGGTTGAAAAGTATGGTGCAGACACAGCCAGACTTTTTACCCTTTTTGCTGCACCACCGGCTAAAGAACTTGAATGGAATGATTCAGCAGTAGAGGGTGCATTTAGATTTATCAAAAAACTCTATGACAGAAAAGAGAAAGTTACGCAAAACACTTTACCTGAGGTAGATCAAGGGTCTTTGAGTAAAGAGTCTAAACTTGCACGTGTGAAAGTCTATGAAGCATTACAGAAATCATCTGATGTGTATGAGAAGACTTTTGCATTCAATACACTTATCGCAGCCTGTATGGAAGCACTGAATGCCTTGGATAAACAAGATGATGGGACTGTTTGGACTGAAGGGTTGTATATTATGCTAAACCTTCTTGAACCTATCATCCCTCATGTAACGACTGAGCTCAGTGAAGAATTGTTCGAACGTAAGAATTTACAAGCTGTCCTTGAAGTGAAAGAAGAAGTTTTTGTTCAGGAGAGTGTGTTGTATGTAGTAATGATAGGTGGCAAAAAACGTACTGAAATAGAGATGAGCCCTTCTGCTACACAAGATGAGATATTAGCTGCTGCAAAAGAAGCTGGAGCGAAATGGCTTGAGGGTATGAGTATTGTTAAAGAGATCGTTGTGCCAAATAAATTAGTCAACTTGGCTGTAAAACCGAGTTAAAAAATGATGAGAAGAGAGAAAAGTATGAATACTATTGTAAAATTTTGGATGACTGTCAGTATGGTACTCCTTGTAAGTGCTTGCGGATATAAACCCTCTTCCCATATGATCAAACATGTCTTTTCAGATAAAGTGTATGTAGAAGTACTGGTTGATAGGGCAGAACCTGAAAATGCACCTTTCCTTAAAGACGAGATGAACCGTTTGGTCTACACGCGCTTTAAAGGACATGTAGTCTCTAAAGAACAGGCAGAGACCCAACTTCGTCTCTCTTATGCAGGAAGTACGTTTACAGCGCTTGCATATAAAGATGGTTATGTGACACGTTACCGTGCAAATATCAGAGTGAATTTTGATATGGTAACGAAAGAAGGTAAGCTCAATAAAACTATTACAAGTATCCATGAAACCGATATTCAGGAAAGTTCACTGGCCTCTTCCGCGCTTAGAACAGAAGCTATCCGTGTAGGATTGGCAAAAGCATTGGATGAGTTCTTAGCCTATGCGAGTGCTAAAGGGATGTTAAAAGAAGATAAATGATGAACCCTTTTAATAGCTTTCTTGAAGCTAAGCCTCTTTATTATAAAGAGATAGACCATGAGCGTGTGCATATTGCTTACGGGATGTTGCAACCGCATATCCGGCAGCCAAGGACGGTACATGTTGTAGGAACCAATGGAAAGGGTTCAACCGGGCGTATGATGGCACATTTGGCATATAAAAGTGGTTTGACTGTGGGACACTTCTCTTCTCCTCATATTTTAAAATTCAATGAACGTATTTGGCTGAACGGCTGTGACAGTTCGGATAGAATGCTTGAAGAGGCACATCAAAAACTTTTTTCGATACTTGGTAGAGAGATGAGTGAAAAGTTGAGCTACTTTGAATATACGACACTGTTAGCTTTTATCGTATTTGAAAATTGTGATCTTATGATTTTGGAAGCAGGGTTGGGTGGAGAATTTGATGCGACAAATGTATGTGACAAAGCACTCTCAGTCATTACACCCATAGGCATAGATCATCAGGCTTTTTTGGGTGAAACTATAGGAGAGATCGCCGGTACGAAGATACGAAGTATACAACAAGCTTTATTATTGGCACCGCAAGTGTATGATGAGGTAGTTGAAGTTGCTAGAGAGATAGCAGAGGAAAAAGGTGCAAAATTATACCTTTCCCCATGCCCGACGGATAAGATGTCAGAGTTAGAAGTGATAAGTCAAGAAAAATCTTGGGGTAATTACTTGATAGAAAATGCTTGCGTTGCACTGCAAGCCTTAGATATTTTAGAGATCACTTATGACGTAAACGATCTTCGTTCACTCGAACTCTTTGGACGTTTCTATCCATTGACAGAAAATATACGCATTGATGTTGGTCATAACCCATTAGCTGCAAAAGCTATAGAAAAAGCATTAAAAGAAAAAGTAGTGCTTATCTATAACAGTCTTGATGATAAAGATTATGAATCAGTGTTACGGACACTAAAACCTAAAGTAAAACGTGTAGAGATCATCCCTATTGATTCACAAAGAGCGACGACCTTAAGTGAGATAGAAAAGGCACTGGAGAAAGTAGGTATGGATTATGGTTATTTTGAGAAAAAGATAGACAAAGATGAGCAGTACCTGGTTTTTGGTTCATTTTATGTTGTAGAAGAGTTTTTAAATAAGATGCAAAAGAAGATCAATGTACCAAAGTAATATTTACCAATACTTAGAAGCGTTAAAAGATGAAAAACTGCTTATCTGTAAAGATGACAAAGAAGCTGTACAAATACGGGATGTAGCAGTTCTTCTTGGTTTTGATACCTATGTTCTTCCCGACCTGCGTGTGAGTGTAGGTGAAGATCTGCGTGCGTATGATGAAGATGTACAGTTGTTGTTTATGCAGTTGGCTTCTTTTCATAAAAGCACAAAGAAAAAGGTCCTTATATCACCACTAAGAACTTTGCTTATCCCTTTTCCAAAAGCAGAATTGTTTGATTCTCAGTCTATAGAGTTTGGCGATTCTTTAGACTTGCAGAAACTCAAGGATACCTTGTATCAGTGGGGATATCATTTTACAGATATCGCGGCCAGTCGAGGTGAAGTCTCTTTTCGTGGGGATATCATAGACATTTACCCGATAGATGCAGATAAACCATATCGCATCTCTTTGTTTGATGAAGAAGTTGAGATGATCCAGCACTATGATGAAGGAACGCAAAAACGTTTAAGTGATGAGTTGGAGTCTTTGACCTTTATTCCCACATTTTTAGCATTAAACAAAACCCAACATGAAGCACTTAAAAACAGAACAGAACGAAGTACGTATGATACTTTTGTGAAAGACATTGATTCACTTGGACTATGGCATCTGGATGATCTTGGAGAAAGTGCTTTAACGCTTTTTGATGCTGTATGGGCATCTGCGTTAGATGATGAGCTGAAAGAAGTGTATGAGTTGGAGGAACCGCTTGTTCCAAGAAAGTCATTTTTACTACCCGCTATTCCGGAAGGAAATAAATATCGTGACCTCGAAGTAGTAAGTCCGAATAAACTTTTAGAGTCCCATAAAGACAAAAAGATCACAATCATTGCTAAAAATGAGAGTATCGTACGTGGTTCAGAACTGGATTCATTTGAGAATATAGAGTTTGTTTACCAAGAGGGTATAGTGAATCTTTTAGGTGCAGATAGACTTATACTCTCACTCAATAAACCTCTCAAACGAAAAAAGGTAAAGAAAGCCACTATCATACTTGATGAGCTTAAACCCGGTGATTATGTGGTGCATGAGAATTACGGTGTAGGTATCTTTAAAGGTATAGAAAAACGGGATGTACTGGGGGCTACCAGTGAATTTGTAGTGATGTTCTACCAAAATGAAGACTCACTGCTCATCCCTGTCTCAAATCTTGAAGTCATAGACCGTTATGTGGCTGAAGGCGGAACATTACCGATACTTGATAAATTAGGGAAAGCCAGTTTTAAAAAACTTAAAGCCAAAGTCAAAGAGAAACTTTTTGCCATCGCTTCACAGATAATCAACCTCTCTGCACAACGTCATTTGAAAAAAGGTATTACGCTCAAAAGAAATATGGAAGAGCATGCCATCTTTATGTCTGAAGCGGGTTTTGTACATACAGAAGACCAGGAACGTGCCATCAACGATATGTTGGATGACATGAGCTCTGGTAAGATGATGGATAGACTTTTGTCTGCAGATGTGGGATTCGGTAAAACAGAAGTAGCGATGAACGGGATGTTTATCGCAGTGAAAAATGGTTACCAGGCGATGATGATAGCGCCTACAACACTGCTTAGTTCTCAACACTATAAAAGTCTTAAAGAGCGTTTTTACGAGCACGGTATAAAAGTGGCCAAGCTTGACAGGTTTTCGACAACCAAAGAGAAAAATGCAACACTGAAAGGATTGGCAGAAGGGACCATAGATGTAGTCGTGGGAACCCATGCTTTGCTCAAAGCCAAGTTCAAAAATCTGGCTCTTGTAATCATCGATGAAGAGCATAAGTTTGGAGTAAAACAAAAAGAGGCACTTAAAGAGATAGCCATTGATGTGCATCTGCTTTCGATGTCAGCTACACCTATCCCCAGGTCTTTGAACCTTGCCATGTCTGATGTAAAATCTTTTTCTGAAATCCTCACCCCTCCTACAGAGCGTCAGGGGGTTCGTACGTTTGTGAAGAGCTATGATGATAAAGTGATCAAAGAGGCGATTCTTCGTGAAATGCGTCGTGGCGGACAGATATTTTATGTCTTTAATTCCATCGCTGGGATAGAAGAGAAGAAAAAACGACTCTTGGAGATACTCCCTAAACTGCGTATCGCTGTGCTCCACTCCAAGATCTCAGCCAAAGAGACCGAAGATGAAATGATGCTTTTTGAAGATGGTGAGTATGATGTACTGCTCTCTACATCCATTGTAGAGTCAGGTATCCATATGCCTCATGCCAACACTATGATCGTTGATGGTGCAGACAGTTTTGGTATAGCAGACCTACACCAGCTTCGTGGACGTGTTGGACGTGGAGGCAAAGAGGGGTATTGCTACTTTATGGTTACAGATAAAGAGCGTTTAACGGACAATGCTAAACGCCGCCTAGTTGCACTTGAGTCACACTCAGATCTGGGGAGCGGTGCTGTACTGGCTTTCCATGACCTTGAGATACGTGGTGGAGGAAATATTATTGGTGAAGCACAGTCGGGACACATTAAACAGATAGGGTATTCACTCTATTTACGTATGCTTGAGGATGCCATTAAAGAACTCTCTGGACAAGACAAGGAAGTGGCACAGAGTATAGACATGAAACTCTCTATTGATGCCTACCTCAATGAAGAACTCATAGAAGAGGACAGACTGCGTTTGGAACTTTACAGACGTCTATCTCTATGTGAAAGTACAGGTGAGGTCTATGAGATTGAATCAGAGATTGCAGACAGGTTTGGAAAACTTGATGTGATTACCAGGCAGTTCATCGATGTGATCGTGATGAAGGTGCTGGCAAGAGAAAGAGGCATTTCTAAAGTCTCTTCTTATGGTGAAAATGTCTTTATAGAATTTATAGAAGAGGGTAAAGAGAGAGTGGTACTCAAATCACGAAGTAAAGATGATGATGATATCATCGCTATTGCGATGGGCTACTTAAAAAAATAGTTTTATAAGCATCAACTAATCAAGCTCATAATATACTTGAATAGATAGTTTATAAAGGGTGTTGTAGTTGAAATTTTTTGAAGAAGAAGTATTAAAAGGTAAGTATTTTATACCCAAAAGTCGTGATAGACTAAGAGCAACGATGGTCAACTTGTTCATCTTGGTCGGTGCTTTTATCCTTCTGCTTTATGCGTATGAAAACCTGATCCAGGGTTACTATGTGATGTTGATGGTTGAAATGTTCATCATCACTATCCTGATGGTTGCCTATCTTATATTCCCTCACTATATAAATGTCACTCATACCTCCTATATGATACTTGGAGCACTTACTTTTCTACTTGCTATGTCATTGATCGTCCCAGATCAGGATCCTGAACTTTCACTGTTTTGGTTGGCTTCTTTACCTATATTTGTTTTCTTCTTTTTAGGAGTGGACAAGGGTATCCGGTGGAGTACGAACATGTTTTTCGTTTTATTGTTCATCCCTCTGTTCTCTTACCTGACAGGCGTCAAGTTCGTATATGAATGGGAACTGCTTTCTCAGATCGTTTTAGGGTATCTGGTTGTCTCTTATATGCTGTATGTCATCGAAAGTGAACGAAGTTCATATGAAGAGAGATTGAACATAGCACTTGAAGAGAATAAAATACTTTTTAAAGAGGTGCACCATCGTACCAAAAACAACATGCAGGTGGTCATGAGTCTACTTGAAAGCCAATCTTTTAAGATCGACGATCCCAAATATAAAAAAATGTTTGAAACACATGTAGACAGATTAAAGGCCATGAGTCTCATGCATAAAAACCTTTACAGTAATCACAGTTATGAAGAAGTAGATATACAGGAATACCTCGAAGAGATAGCCCAAAGTTTACAAACCTATACAGAGCACAATATCAACACTGATATAGAACCTATCATTGTAGATATGAAAATAGCCATGAATCTTGGTCTTATTTTCAATGAGGCTGTGACTAATGCCATAGAACATGCTTTTGGTGATGAGATAGGAAATATTGACATCTCTTTTAAGAGAGTAGGTAGACGATATAGTTTGTGTATAGAAGATAACGGTAAAGGATATGATACTTCAAAGACATACAAATCTTTAGGTTTGACCCTTATAAAAGATTTGAGTGCTACCTTCCCCAACAGTTCGATAAATATCGAGGGTGATAAAGGGGTTAAAATTAAGATCTTTTTTGATCAGGTAAAGGAGTTATAATGGGCTTACCTAAAAATATTGTCATAGTCGAAGATGAAGTGATCACCCAGCGTCATTTACAAGATATTCTTGCACAGGTTGATGTCAATGTATCGGGTTGTTTTGATAACGCTTCAAATACGATAGAGGCACTTAAAAATATCGACTGTGATATGATCTTGATGGATATAAATATTAAAGGTCCCGTGGATGGTATACAGTTATCTAAAAAAATTCTAGAAACCCATACACTTCCTATTGTCTTTATCACTGCGCATAATGATGATGCAACACTTGAAGAACTTTTAGAACTTGCACCGTACGGTTTTATAGGAAAACCTTTTTCAAGTAAAGAGATACTTGTCACACTCAAGATAGCCTATAAACGATATCTGATACATACAGAAGCATCTGGTGTAAATAAAACAAGTAATGAATCCAATGATATCGCTATCAACGAATACTACTCCTACTCACGCGATTTATCGGTGTTGTATTATGATGGAAAAGCCGTTAAAATGAATAAAAAGCAAAGTAAACTTATAGGGCTTTTAAGTCAAAATGTGAATCATACGGTTAGTTATGATGTCCTTATCTCACAACTATGGGAGGATGACACTGTAGCGGATTCTACACTGCGTACGCTGGTATATTCTGTACGAAAACTACTTCCTGATCTACCTATTATTTCTCATAGTAAAGTAGGGTATTCACTTCAAAGTTCACATTTAATTTAGTTTCGATGTTTATTGCAAGCATCACTAAATTATTAACCTTCAATTAACCTCACAAAAGTATACTTTCTATATCAAAATGTAGGAGAGTAACTTGAGTCAAATCATAGAAAATATCAAAACAGAAATTTCTAAAGTACTTGTAGGACAAGATAAGATGGTTGAAGGGCTTTTGGCAGGTTTACTTTGTCGTGGACATATACTACTTGAAGGTGTTCCAGGACTTGCAAAAACAACAGCTGTAAATGCTTTAGCCAAGACATTGGGACTAGACTTTAAACGTGTACAGTTTACCCCTGACCTACTCCCCTCTGACATTATTGGTACTGAGATCTATGATCCTTCTAACAATACATTTAAGATCAAGCAAGGTCCTGTTTTTACCAACCTTTTACTGGCAGATGAGATCAACCGTGCTCCTGCAAAAGTACAGTCTGCACTGCTTGAAGTGATGCAAGAGAGACAAGTCACTATCGGTGATGAGACATTTAAGATCGACCTTCCGTTTTTGGTTATGGCTACACAAAACCCGGTTGAACAGGAAGGTGCCTATGAACTTCCTGAAGCACAACTTGATAGATTTATGATGAAAGTGGTTGTAGGGTACAACACAAAAGAAGAAGAGTTGGAGATAGCAAGACGTGCTGCGAACAATACTTTTGGAGATATCCAACAAGTAGCAACGATTGATGACCTCAATAAGATCAGAGAAGAAGCGCTGCAAGTACATATGGATGAAGAGATAGAAGTCTACATCATTGAGCTTGTGGCTGCGACGCGTGACCCTAAGGCCTATGGTCTTGAAGAACTTGAAGCTTATATAGAGTTTGGAGCGAGTCCTCGTGCGAGTATAGATATGTACAAAGCTGCACGTGCGATCGCTTACCTGAAAGGGCAGGATTATGTTTCCCCTATAGAGATAGCATATATTGCTAAAGAGATCCTTCGTCACCGTATCATACTTTCTTATGAAGCACAGGCGGAAGAAGTGACACAAGATGAGATTATTGAGAAGATTTTAGCTGCTGTTCCGATTCCGTAGAGAATATAGAATGATGAAAACATATGTTTCTGAGGTGGCTACCGAAGCTTTAGTGAGAGGAATTAAAGATGGGCTTTGCTCGTCTTTAAGGAGACATGCATTATGAATAAAGCTGTAAAAAAAATAGTACTTAAAACCAAAAAGCAAGTCTATGGAGATATGCTGGGAAACAACGCTTCCATCTTTCAGGGTGAAGGCTTTGAATTTGCAGAACTTCGTGAGTATGTCTATGGTGATGATGTCCGGAAGATAGACTGGAAGACTACAGCAAAGTTAGGTAAACCTTTTGTAAAAATTTATAAAGAAGAGAGAGAACTTAACGTAGTTGTTGTCTCTATGCTTTCTGGTTCAACGTACTTTGGTACGGTGAAACAAAAGTCGGATATTATCGCTGAAGTTGTAGCTACATTGGGCTTTTCAGCAGTAAAAAATGCTGATCTGTTTTCACATATGATTTTTTCCGACAGACTTTATGAACTGAGTAAACCCAGCAAAAAACTATTTTCTGTACATAGAGCAGTGGAAAATGTGGTTGCATTTGACCCCATAGGGAAAGAGGGTGATTTTTCTGCCTTAGTGGAAACATTGCATAACCGGTTAAAAAAGAAGTCTTTACTTTTCATCCTGTCTGATTTTGTAGGTGACATTGACTTGAAGATATTGACTAAGAAACATGATGTGTTTGCAGTGATGGTACGTGATAGATTTGAAGAAGATCCTTCTGAACTGGGTTATCTTAGACTCATAGACATGGAAACAAAACAGAGTTTTGAAGGTGATGTCAATAGCGGAACACTCAAAAACTACAAAAAAGCATTACATGACAATGATGAGAAACTCTATAAACAGTTCAAAAAACAGGGTGTACGGTTTACAAAAATATATACACATGAAGAACCCGCACTTAAGTTAATGAAGAAAATGAGGTGAGTGTGATGGATATGAATCAAACAGCAAATATAAATGAGCAACTCAAAGACATTAAACCTTTACTTGAGATACCGGATAGTTCTTATTATATCTATTGGGGGCTCATTGATCTTGCTATTGTACTTATAGTTGGTATTGTGTTTTTTATACTGAAAAAATTATGGGATAATAGAAAAGTAAATCTTGCCAAAGGTTATCTTGCATCGATCAAAAAAATAGATTGGACAGATACAAAAAAGTCTGCTTATGAAGCCACGCATTATGCAAGACTTCTTGCAACAGATGAGAGAAGACAAGAACTTTTTTCCCAACTCGAAGCACTGTTAGAACAGTATAAATACAAAAAAGAGGTTGATGAAGTAGATCAAGAGACACGAAATAAATTTAATCTCTATGTGCAGGTGGCTGATGAGTCAATTTAATTTCGAATATCCATACCTTTTAGCTGTTATTCTCTTTTTTATGATCTGTAGTTACTGGTGCAAAGAGAGAAGCCGTGCCATCTTTTTCCCTCATGTCAAAACACTTATGGCTAAAAGTGCAGGAAAAAGCTCATTGCTTTCCTGGTTAAAGTGGGTAGGGATCATAGCAGCAGTGATCGCTTTAGCTTCACCCGTCATCACCAAAAGTTATACGAACTCTAAAAAAGAGGGACGCGATATCGTCTTAATCATTGATTCGAGTGATTCCATGCGACAACGTGGATTTGATCCATCTGATCCATGGAGAAACAAGTTTGATGTGGTCAAAGAAGTGGTAGGTGATTTTATAGAGAAAAGAGAAAATGACCGTATAGGTATGGTGACTTTTGCAGATGTTGCATTCATCGCATCACCACTTACATTTGAAAAAAAGTTTTTAACAGATATTACAAAAATGCAATCGATGGGTATGGCAGGAAAACGGACTGCCATCAATGATGCCGTGGTTCAGAGTTATAATCTTTTGAGTAAAAGTAAAGCTAAGTCAAAGATCGCCATCTTACTGACAGATGGTATAGACAATATGAGTAAGGTGCCGTTCGGGGATGTAAAGAGTCTTATAGAAAAGCGTGACATTAAACTTTATGCTATCGGTGTGGGTGATGCACGTGACTATAATGCGCATTATCTACAGACACTTGCTGATGCAGGTAAAGGTGTGGCCTTTGGTGCACAAGACGCAACAACACTTTCGCAAATTTATGATGAGATTGACAATCTCGAAGCAACGAAGATCGATGATAAAAAGATCGTACAGCATACCTATCTGTATGTCTATCCACTCTTTTTAGCCATACTGAGTCTGTTGTTGTTTGTTTATTTTAGAAATAGTAAGGGGTTGTAGAGATGAGTTTTGTAAATCCACAGTTTTTTTGGGCTCTTATCATTCCTTTTGTTATTTTCACGTTCTTGATCTCTACGAACAAAGAGAGACTTTCCCGTATTTTTGATGAGAAAGTACTGAAACGATTGAGTGCTACAGATGAGAGTATGCCTTTGATAGTGCGTAATATACTGATGCTCTTAGCACTTTTTTTAATGATTGTTGCGATGGCCAGACCTGTCATGGAAAAGGGTGATAAAACGGTAGAAGTGCAGGGATTGACACTGCTTACAGCACTTGATATTTCTGGTTCTATGCGAAGTACGGACGTCTATCCTAACCGTCTGACATTTGCGAAACAGAAGATGAGTTTACTGTTTGATGCTATGCCGAGCGATGAGATAGGTGTGGTAGCATTTGCATACAGTCCTTTTGTCCTGGCACCTTTTTCAAGTGATAAGGAAACCTTGAAAATGATGGTTGAAGGGGTAGATGACTCTTATATTAACATGGGATCTACTGATTTTTCAGCATTAGGTGAATTGGCCTCTTCTTTACTGGAGGAGAAAAAGCCTAAGATGATAGTTCTTTTCACTGATGGCGGAGATGAGGAAGCTATAGCAGGTTTTACAGAGATACTAAAAGCAAATGAGATAGATCTTTATGTGGTGCTTGTAGGAACAGAGAAGGGATCTCCGGTTATAGATGAAAATGGAAAACCTTTTACACTTGAAGACGGTACGATAGCGATCACGCAAAGAAATGATGCCTTGGGCGAAGTGGCTAAAGAGAATGATGGTGCGTACGTGGTAGCCAGCACAGGAAAAGAAGATATAACACAATTGGTTTCCGTGATACGGGGTAAATATAAAAATCAACAGCAGGGTGAAGTGACAGTCAAAGAGCGTGTAGAGTATTTTTACTATCCGTTAGGGGCTGGATTGTTGTTGTTGCTGATCGCATTTAGTTCGATGCCTAGAAGGAGAGCCGTATGACAAGATTGATCTTATTGATGCTAAGTAGTGGTGTCATACTCCATGCCGGGCTTACTGACTTTAAAACGATACAAGAAGCAAATCAGGCATATGAAGCGAAAGAGTATGGCAAGAGTGCAACTTTGTTAAAGAGTTTAGAGGCAAAAAGTCCTCAAAAACAGTATGATATCGGAAATGCACTCTATAAAGATAAAAAATTTGATGAAGCTATGGAAGCCTATGAAAAGGCAGAAGGTATAGATGAATCCACTAGACTGCATAACATAGGTAACAGCCAGTTTCAGAAAAAAGAGTGGGACAAAGCCATTGAATCATATGAAAAAGCCTTGAAGCTTAAAGAGGATGAAGATACGAAATTCAATCTTGAATTAGCTAAACAACAGAAGAAAAAAGAAGAAGAGCAGAAAAAACAAGATCAGAAAGATCAAGAAAATAAAGACGAAAATAAAGAACAAAACAAAGACGACAAAAAGAATCAGGATCAAAAACAAAATAAAGATCAAAAAGAGCAAGATCAGCAAAAACAAGACCAAAAAAATAAAGATCAAAACAAAAAAGAGAAAAACGACGGAAAGAAAAAAGAAGATAAGAAGAAAAAAGAGGGTGAAAAAGAGAAAAAGCCCCAAGACAAAAAAGGTGACCAAGAATCAGGTCAGCCTAAAGAGCAAAAAGAGATGAGTAAAGAAGAAAAGTTGCAAGAACAAGAGTTGAAGCGTCTTATGAAAAAGATGCAAAAAGGTAAGACCCCGACGATGATGTATCAGATGGGTGAAGGTAAAAAAGGTGAAAGGAATGAAAATGCGAAACCTTGGTAAAGTATTATTGGTCATGACATTGGCGGTACAATCTCTCTGGTCAGATGGGGTAGAAGCTATTGTGTCCAGCACAGAAATAGTAAATGGTAACCCTGTTCAATTACAGATCAAGGCTACTGGGGATGATGCACAATTCCCAGATATCCAAATGATCGATGGACATAGTGTTGTAGGTACAAATTCCGGAAGCAGCAGTTCATATAGCTACATAAATGGAAAAATGAAAAGCCAGTATACTACGACAAAAACATATACCTTTATTCCCAACCAAAATGTAAGTATCCCTTCATATGAAGTGAAGATTGATGGAAAAATTTATAAAACACAACCCATTGAGATAAAAATGGTCAAGTCCAATGCAACTGTAGGACAAAGTAATGACATATTCTCTTTGCAAATGCGTGCCAATAAGACTAAGGTCATGGTAGGCGAATCGCTCATGGTAACAGTTTATTTTTCTTTGAAAAATGGTGTGAGACTGTCACATGATATACAATATACTGCACCGAATTTCTCAGGCTTTATCGTGACAGAAGGCGGAGATCAAAATGCCTATATCAAAGGAAACTATCAAGTCCAGGAAGTAAGGTATATCCTCACGCCACAAGAAGAAGGGAACTTTACTGTAACCCCCGCACATGCGAAAGTTGGCGTGGCCGATAGAAGTAGAAGAGATATATTTGGAATGACCTTTGGAACAGAATGGAAGCAAATGGCATCTAACACTCTAGAGATAGAAGTGTTGCCACAAGCAAAAGAGAGTGATCTAGTGGGTGACTTTACAGTAGATGTAACGATCGATGCTGAAGAAGTCAAAGCCAATAAACCAGTAAACCTTACAGTCAAGATAGAAGGAAAAGGTAATCTGGAAAGTTTTGAATTCCCTAAATATGAGATAGATGGTGTCACGGTGTATAGTGATGAAGCGAAGGTCGAAACCAAGGTTTTAGATGGTCAACTTTATAGCACTTACAGTAAAAGTTTTGCCTTTATCTCAGAAGATGACTTTAAAATACCAGCACGAAGTTTTTCTATGTTAGCGCCTGAAGATCAGCAGATGAAAGAGCTCAATGTAAATGCATACGAGGTTACTATTAAGAAGTCATCTACCTCTGCTTCTTTGAGCTTGAAACCCCATACAAATGGTATGGTCCAAACAAAGATAGCACAACCTTTATCTAGCCAGGAAGCGAGCAAGGAAGAACGGGTTGAAGTCAAAACTGTAGCATGGTGGATGCTTGTTGCATCCTTTGGTCTAGGTGCGTTGTCTATAATAGTACTCCAACGATTGCCACGTTTGAAAAGCAGGCGTGCAAATCCGTATAAGGAATCTGAAGCTTTGAAAATACTGTATGCTCATATGAGTGAAGATACAGAAGTTGAAGAGATGGTACGTAAACTGTATGCCCGTAAAAATGGTGATAAAACAGTAGAGATAGATAAAAAAGTACTCAAAGAGATGGTTGAGCGTTTTAGATAGAATAGGTACAATGTCTTTAGTTTAGTATGTAAAGAGCAGAGGAAGTATCTATGATTTATTATATTTATGCAGAAGAAGATAAAGCTTACCTTGAAACAGTCAAAACATTTTTAGTGAAAGAAACGGTCACCTATATTTCTTTCACTAACCTTGGAGAACTTGATCTTTCTAAGGCTTCTCATCTTCTTGTGACTGGATGTATTGAAGAGATAAAAATGCTGATGAGCATAGCACATCAAAATAACCTTCCTTTGGGCATCATTCCTCGACCTACACAAAAAGAACTTATCCGTACATTTGCTTTAGAGACTAAGACAGAAGATGCTGTTGAAAAGGCATTAAAACTAAGTGAAAAAAAGATTGACTTACTTTATTGTAATGGCAGTATCGTCATTCAAGAAGTTGTGGTAGGTGATGCGCCTCCGCTCGATCAGTTTGATACAACTTTAGAGGGTAAAACTTTTTTAGATAGGATAAAACTTTTTTGGAGTACAATCAAAAAAGTTAAAACACTTAAACATACACAAATGAAAATCACTGATGCAAAAGACAAAGTGATTAATCTATCTGCAGTAGGTGCAGTAGGACTTGAATACAACAACTCCACGTTCGCCGCCAAACTCGTTACTTCGCAACTCAGTGGAAATGACGGGAGGTTTTCCCTTGTAGTGCTTTCTCCTGCGTCGATCGTACAATATGTAGGGTATTTATTTAGCTCTTTAGTCTCACATTGGACACCTAAAGCTTTACCAAAGTCTGTAGGATATATACGAAGCAGTAAAATTACCATAGAGTCTCAAGATCCTATAAAGGTGCTCATAGACTCTTCTGCAGTACAACAGACGCCTGTAGATTTGGAAGTTAAACAGAGTGCTTTAGCATTGGGCGTAGGTGATGGATTTTGGGAAAAACAGAGTAAAGAATACAGTACAAAAGACAGTATGAAAGTAGATCATCTTCCTTCAGATAAAGAGAATACAGATCATTTAAGTCAATCCATCCCTCTTTTCTCCCATGCTAGCCAGTCACAATATACGACACTTTTTAAAAATCTGAGGGAAGAGAGCCGGCTTAGATCAAGTTTTATGATATTACTTATACTTGCAACTATGATCGCTACCTTTGGACTCTTTATTAATTCAAGTTCAGTGGTTATTGGGGCAATGTTGTTAGCTCCCCTGATGCAGCCGATTGTGAGTTTAAGTATGGGGGTATTAAGGCAAGACAGTGATCTGGAACTGAATGGTGCGAAAACCATCGCTATAGGCGTTATAGCTGTTCTTTCTACTGCTGCTATTATTGCATTTTTTACACCGATGGAAAGACTAACTTCAGAAATGGCAGGACGGCTTTCTCCCACCATACTAGATCTCTTTGTTGCCATCGTATCAGGTGTAGCAGCAGCTTACGCAAAGAGTAATGAAAAGATACTTGGTTCCCTGGCAGGGGTTGCTATTGCGGTTGCTTTAGTCCCTCCTCTCGCTGTAGCAGGGATAGGACTTGGTTGGGTTGATTGGCATATGTTTGGTACGGCATTTCTACTTTTTATTACCAATCTTGTTGGTATTGTTCTTGCTGCGGCATTGACCTTTGTTATTTTGGGTTTCTCCCCTTTGCACATTGCCAAAAAAGGGATACTGATATGGATGACTATTGTGGCAGTTGTAGCTATACCACTGTATAGTTCATTTAATAAAATGCAAGAAGATATACGTGTACAGACCATACTTTCAAATCTAGCATTTTCTGTAGGTGAAAATGATGTAAAACTGCTGCATATAGAGCTTGTTCATCGTAAGAACTTAAATGAAGTTCGTTGTGAGGTGATGGCAACAGGGATACTTACAAAAGAAGAGAAGCTACGCTTAAAAGAAGTGATACAAAAAAGCATAGGTAAAAAGGTTGAGGTGATAGCAACATTTAGATATAGGTTGTAGCCTAGTCTAAAATGTCATGTAAGGTATTGGCCTCTTTCATCCAATCATTTAATGCTTCCCATTCTTCGTTTTCTACCATTTTTTCGCACTTTTTAAGTTCTGATTGAAATGAGTTGATCGCTTCGAGTACATTGGTTTTATTCTGTCTAAAGATATCTTCCCACATATTAGGTGATGATTTTGCAATACGGCTCATGTCTTTAAAACCACCGCCAGCAAGAGCAATAATACTTTTGGAAGCTTCTTGTGCCATGACGGAATTTGCCAATGCATAACTTACTGCATGTGGCATATGAGAGATGAAAGCAGCATGTTTATCATGCTCTTTTGCACCCATACAGACGATATTCATACCTATGTCAGTAAAAAGCTTTTTAGCAACATTTTGTTGATGCATTCCACTTTTTTCAAGGTCACAAAGTACAACAACCTTGTCGGTATAAAGATCTTCAAGTGCAGCAGTAGGACCGAATTTTTCTGTACCAGTCATAGGGTGGGCAGCCACAAAATTATCTCTTATCTCAGAGGGGATCGAAAGAGAGATCTTTTCTTTGGTACTTCCCAAGTCAATGACAGTACATGTGTCATTGAGCGACCCTAACTGCTTGGTAACAGAGATAATACCATCGACAGGGATACTTAAAAAGATGATATCACAGCTTTTAAGTCCATCAATAGAGGTACAGATCTCATCTACGAGACCCAGTTTAAGTGCATCTGAACAATGAAGCTCGTTATGATCCAAGCCAACAAAGTAGTAGTCTTTAGAATGTTTTTTCAGTGCGAGACTTAAAGATCCACCCATAAGCCCTAAACCAACGATACCGACTTTGATTTTGGCCATCATATACCTACCCCATTTTTTGAAAGAGTATAGCATGATTTCTCTGTTTCTTATCAGCTTCTTATTGAAATAAAGATAAAATATTGCAAATTATACTAAGGCCCATTATGATCAAAAAGATAGCACTTTTTCAAATACTTCTTACGTGGATACTCATAGGTTCACTCCTTTCAGCCCAAAAAGTTACACAGATTAAATTTGAAGGACTTGCACATCTCTCTCCTACTATGGCAAAAGAGATTGCAGGTATCAAGGTTGGAGATGAGATCAATGCTGGAAACATAAATGATTCTATTAAAAACTTTTTTTCACAGGGTTATTTTGAAGATGTATGGGTAGATCAAAATGGTGGCGTACTTGTGTATCATTTTAAAGAAAAGTTGGCGATTGCAAATGTTGACATTAAAGGGTATGGCTCAGGTGATGATGGTGCAAAACTTTTAGAAACCATAGGTCTCAAAAAAGGTGACCTGTATGATGAGAGACGTATTAAAAAAGCAACAAAAACACTCATCTCAAATGTAGAAAGTCAAGGTTATTATGACACAGTGGTGGATGTGAGTACAGTACCTGTAGGAGAAAGCAGTGTTGCTATTGTCTTTGATGTAAATAAAGGTGAGAAGATCATTATCCAGAAACAAAACTTTATAGGTGCGGATAAGATAGATCAAAGTGATCTTGAATTTGAACTTGCAAATAAAGAAAAAGACTGGCTCGGTTGGATGCCTTTTAGAAATACTGGTGAAGCAACAGTAGATCAACTTGAATATGATGCATACAGAGTGAAAGATGTATATATGAAAAGTGGTTATCTGGATGCTGATGTGAGTAAACCTCTTATGAGAGTCGACTTTGGTTCGTATAATGCAAAAGTAGATTATCAGGTAACTGAGGGCATACAATATCGTGTAGGAACTGTTGGTATCACACAAGATGTCGAAGGACTTAACACGGAAGATCTAAAAGATAGACTTACACTCAAAGAGGGTAAGATTTTTAATATTAAGCGTATGCGTAAAGATATAAAGAACTTGGAAGAAGCAGTGGGTAACTTCGGATATGCCTTTGTAAAAGTGGCTCCGCAAATGCATAAAGACCCTGAAAAGAAGACGATCAACCTAAATTATGTAGTGCAACCAGGTGAAATTGTGACTATCAACGATGTTGTGATCTCTGGTAATGATGCTACAAAAGACAGAGTAATCCGTCGTTATATCTATTTGGCACCGGGTGATACGTTTAGTGCCACAGACCTTAAAGACTCAAAGAGTGCATTGGGAAGAACAGGATTCTTTGAAAATGTAGATATACAAAGTCAGCGGATCTCAGCAGATAAGATCGATCTTCTTGTGAAAGTGAAAGAGACATCTACGGGTACGATCTCAGCAGGTGGTGGATATGGAAGTTATGAAGGATTAATGGTCAACGCTTCTATCTCAGATAAAAATATATTTGGTTCAGGTATCAACACTACTTTAGGATTTGAGGTTTCAAAGATCTCAACGAATTATAACCTCTCTTTTGTGAATCCGAAAGTATGGGACAGTATGTACAGTTTGGGAGTGAGTTTTTATAAAAAAGATTATGAGTATATTGATTATACACAGGACCAGTTAGGTGGGTCTATATCATTAGGTAGACAATTCTATAGACACATACATGCTTCTGTCGGACTAGGATATGTAGATAATGACTCAACATATAATGGCAGTTATGACCCTACTAATATTGCCTATAATGCCTACTATGATCAATACAAAAAGACTTCAGTATTCACCTCAGTCAGTTTTGATAATACAGATGATTATTACACACCAAGAGAAGGTTGGAAAGCAGTTCTAAGCCTTGAATACTCATCATTGGATGGAGATGATTACAATGCAACCCTATATCCTGAAGGATATGCAGATATATTCAAAGTAAGTGGAAAAGTGGGATATTATTATGGATTGGAAGATTGGATCGATTATGATATGATCTTGCGTTTAAAAGGAAGGGTATCAAGTCTTACCTCAGTGGATGGAGAGTATATTCCTATTGGGGAAAGACTCTTTTTAGGTGGTATAGGAAGCGTACGTGGATATGATCCATACTCTATTTCACCAATAGTGCCAAGGGATTACAATGGCATCGTGTATGACTATCGAATTGGTGGTACACAAAGTGCTTCAGGAAGCATAGAAGCGAGTATTCCTCTCTCAGAAGCAGCAAAGATGAGACTGGCATTTTTCTATGATTATGGTTGGATCTCTTCTGACAGTGTAAATACAGCAGAGCAAGGAACTGTAGACTTTGGTAATATTACGAGATCTTCAACCGGTGTGGTTTTGGAATGGCAGTCTGCCTTTGGGCCTATTAATCTTGTATTTGCATGGCCTATTGATGATGAAGACTATGATGAAACATCTGTATTTGAGTTCTCTATGGGAACAAAATTTTAGATTTCCACTTATAAAAGGACAAGGATTTTTCCTTGGCCTCTACAAAATAGTTTAAATTCCCAACTTTTTATTTTTAGGCAATTTACTTTCATCTTCAATAATAATCGCAAACGGTATAGGCTTTTCTAAAGCTTTGATCTTTTCTTTTGCAAGATATAGAGGTTTGTCAGAGAAGATGCGCAGGGTTTTGTTCTCATAGCCAAATGTTATATTCGCACTGTTTGATGCCTCATGAAGAAGTACAGTGAGTGTATAGATAAAACTCAACCAAAGCAGTACTTGTTTCTCAGGAAGAAGCGGTTTATAGTGTGTAAAGAGAGGTTTGTTGAGAAGCTCTTTACCATGCATGCGCAACAGCAAGGATATAAGAAGTATCTGTTTATGCGTAAAGCCATAGTTAAGTTCTTGCATAGCGATATAAAAGGCATGTTGATGTGATCTGTAAACAGTAAGTGTCTGTCCAATACTAGAGAGCTTTACAGCCCAGAGAAGTTCTTCTTCGTATTGTTTGTTATCCTCAATATCTTTTTGTAGTACACTATAAAGATTTGAAGCCAGTTTGAGTTTTGTTTTCCGTTTTTTTTCTATAATATCCAAAGGTTTAAATCTATCCAATATAGAAACAATGCTTGGATTGATGGTGCTTGGAAACTTCAGATTATCCTCTCTAAGGAGTTGTTCTAAAAATACCCCTTCTCGTACCCCTGCAGCACTTGAAATGACAGTTTTTGCATTTATATGGGCAAGTATTTCGTTGAAGATGAGTGCACCTTCACGTATGGTATCATAACGGTTTTTTTGCAATCCGAACCGTTTGAGATTTTTTGCACTAGAAAGAGGGATAGCATTAAGATAGTCTTGATGCTCTTGTACATTATAAGAAAACGCATGCAGCTTATCTAAAGGATATGCAACTCGCTTCATAATACCCTTAGAGAGTGTCCTTGCTGTTCCCCCTATGCCAATGGCAAGGGTATGTCTAAAATGCTCCGGAAGTTGATTTAACTCATTTTGTATATATGCTTTTGCTTTTTCATTTATCACTGTGGAACTGAGGCCTTTATCAAAAAACAGTTCTTTCAGTCTAACGGTACCAAGGTTAAGGGAATA
The DNA here is from genome assembly GCF_041562805.1 of Sulfurovum sp. Lineage (GTDB taxonomy): Bacteria > Campylobacterota > Campylobacteria > Campylobacterales > Sulfurovaceae > Sulfurovum. Next base: position 28,006 of record NZ_JBFFOH010000006.1, read on the forward strand.
GGTATCTATGATATGGCCATTTTTGATGAATGCCATATCAGATGAACCACCACCAATGTCTATACTTATGCCTTCATGGATGGGGAGTAGATTATTTGCAGCAATAGCACCATATTTTGCTTCTTTGTTACCATCGATGACTTTGATAGAAAGGCCGAGTTCTTTTTGTATCCATTGGACAAACTCTTTTCCGTTTGGTGCATCTCTCAGTGCAGAAGTGGCAACGCAAAGTGTTTTGTTCGCTTGATATTTATCTATGGTATGAAGGAAGGATTTTAAAGTGAGATAAGCTCTTTTGATACCGATGGGTTGAAGATAGCCTTCTTTTTCATAGGCACCTTCTCCAATACGTACTTTGGATTTTTGTTCGCAGATGAGATGAAAGCCGTAACGACTTGTTTTTTCAAAAATAACAAGTCTTGCAGAGTTTGAACCGATATCAATGATAGCAGTTCTTTTTGCCATGGATTAACTACTCTTCTTCTTGCAGTTTGTCATATTTGAATTTTAACTCTTCCACATTCTCAACATTGTCCGGATCTGGAACGATACAATCTACAGGACATACAGCGATACATTGGGGCTCATCAAAATGACCTACACATTCTGTACATCTATCTGGATCTATAAGATAAATCGGATCATTTTCTTCAATGGCCTCATTAGGGCATTCTTCTCTACATGCATCACATGCGATACATTCGTCATCTATTACTAATGCCATGGTTTCCTCTGTATATGTTATTTATACGAGTTATAACCGAACAAAGCTTATTCTTAAGTTAAATTATCTGTGAATTTATAATAAAATTTTACTTTGGTAGTTTTTTGGTAAAAGAGGGCATGTTTTACTCTCGAGCTTACCTGCAATTTTGTAACGTATTTTTGCGATAAGATCGTACAAAGCATCTCGTAAGATCTTAGGTATGAATTTAATTATTTTTGCCATAATGAACCATATTCCACCAAGTCTTTCAAACAGAGCAATGCTTGCGTCACTTTTATAGAGTGTTTCTTCATTTTGTATATAGAGTATAATACTCTTCATATCCATGATATCGATATTTTTCTCTTTGATAGTCTCTCCCTGAAGTGGAGAAAAGGTCAGTAGGTTTTTTTTATCTCTTATTACAACAAATCGAACTATCGCATGGCAAAAGGCACAAGTTCCATCATAAAAAAGAATGGCTTCATTTTTATGATGAGATGCTTTGAACCAGGTAAGAGGAAGACGCCAAAAGGGTGTCATAGAAGTGATGACTTATGAGATACTTTTAGGAAAACAAAATCTATAACCGCGTCTTCTCACCGTTTCAATGGTAGTTATCTCTAAAGGTTTATCCATTTTTTGACGGATCTGGTTAATGGCTACTTCAATAACATTTGGTGTCACCAGTTCTGGCTCTTCCCAGATGGCATCAAGCAGTTGTTCTTTGGAAACGATCTGGTCTTTATGCATAGCCAAATGCGTTAAGACTTCAAATGGCTTACCTTTGAGCTCTATCTCTTCACCCTGATAGATGATCTTTTCTTCTTCCGGATTGATGATAAGGTCTTCTATCTCAATAATGTTAGAGACACCAAATCTTAGCTTGGCTTCAATACGTACGAGTAAAATATCATAGTCAAGAGGTTTTCTTATAAAATCATCAGCACCAGATCTTAGCGCTTTGATCTCACTCTCTTTGTCTTCACGCTCAGAGAGAACGATTACAGATGTTTTATGTGCTTCCGTTTTGATAGTAGAGATCATATCAAGACTTTTGTCATTGGTAGCTGGCCATGAAAGCAGTACCAGATCATAGTTTCTGATATCAATATAATACTTTGCATCACCCAGATTTTCAGCTACATCATTTTGATAACCTTCTTCAGTGAGTGTATCTGAAAGTGTTTTGCTGAGTGTCACTTCATCTTCTATGATCAATATTCTCATAAGTGAACCTTTTTATCTTTAAGATTTATTTAATATTATAACATAAAAAATAGCGCTTTTTTAAAAAAAATTAAAAATCCCAAGTTTTACTTAAGGAAACAGTGCATTCCTGTAAGATATCGGGTTTAGATATTTTGAGTGAAAGTGTTTTGAGGTTTGGGTAGGTAGTGTAGAGGATGTCTTTGAGACCTAAAAGGGCATTTTCTAAAAGTTCATAGCGTTTTTCTTTGAGTTCATTTTGTATCAAAAATACCATATCTGCATAATCGATAAATTTATTATCGCTGTAATCATAAGAAGCTTCAAGATTAATGATGACACGTTGTGGTTTATCCCGCTCAAAGTCGAGTAAACCGATGATTACATCAAAGGTCAGAGCTTCTATATGAATGGTCATTTTAGACTTTGCCTTCTTCTTTCTTGAAGATCCTTACAATATTTGGAATATGTTTGTAGAAAATGATAAATGCGATGATCCAGATAGGGGCATGAGAACCGATACCCGGCACTTCAGGGTACATTACATAAGATGCGATAATGAAGCCAACGAGACCTATGAGTGAGGAGAGTGACGAGATCTTTAAGCCTTTTGCAGCTCCTAGCCAGACAATAATAGCTATAAGCGCAGGAACGGGCATCATGACCAGCAGTACTCCAAAACCTGTAGCAACACCTTTTCCTCCTTCAAAGAAAAGGAATGCAGAGAAACAGTGTCCCACAACAGCGAGCACTGCTATCGTCCAAAGTACACTTTCCGGAGCCTCAAGCATCATAGCCACAAGTATGACAAGAACACCTTTTATAGCATCCAAAAAGAGGGTGATCGCACCTAACTTTTTTGCCAGTTTCGGGTCTTGTTCTTTCACCACACGAAGCACATTGGTTGCACCGATATTGCCACTACCGGATTCTTTGATATCTACCCCTGCAAACTTTTTAGCCAGTATGTATCCAAAAGGAATTCCGGCTATGAGATATGCCGCAAGATAGAGTAAAATATTTTGATTTGTTAAAAAGTCCATGATTAGTCCACAATTAAAATTTATACTGCACTTATTTAAAAAATGGTATAAGTACTTGAATAGTGCAATTTTATCCGAATTTTGATAAAATAGCCACATTAGTGAGAGGATTCAATTCCTGAAGGATATAAATGAGTATTGATTACAAAGCTGAAATTAACAGGCTGAAAAAAGAATTGGATGTCACAGTCGTGGCACACTATTATCAGCGTGATGAAGTGTTTGAAATGGCTGATATTATTGGTGACAGTCTTGAGTTGGCACGTAGATGCCAAGCAGATACAAACCCTTGGGTTGTCTTTTGTGGTGTTGGTTTTATGGGACAAAGTGTAAAGGTCATCGCACCTGAAAAGCGTGTACTAATGCCAAAAATAGCCTGTTGTGCCATGGCACGTATGATGGATGGTTCTTATTTTGAAGAGTCTGTACAGTATATGGTGGACAGAGGTATTGCCAAAGAAAATATTCTACCTATCACCTATATCAACTCTGATGCTTCAGTGAAGGCAAAAGTGGGTGAAATGGGTGGACTGGTATGTACCTCTTCCAATGCTTTTAAGATCATCGAAAAAGGTTTGGAAAGTGGGAAGAAGATCCTCTTTGTGCCAGACAGATGTTTAGGACAAAACTTCGCCATACAGATGGGTTTGAAGTCTTGTGTGATTGGTGTAGAGGTAGATGGAAAAGAGTGTGATCCTAACGAAGCAGATATCATCTGTTTTAACGGTTTTTGTTCCGTGCACCAGCTTTTTACTGTAGATGACATAGCGTTTTACCGTAACAAATATCCAGACATTAAAATAGCTGTACACCCAGAATGTGATCCAAGCGTAGTGCTTGCAGCCGATTTTTCAGGTTCTACATCACAGCTTATCAAGTATGTCAATGACCTTGATCCTGAACAGAAAGTAGCTATAGGTACGGAGTACAATCTTGTAAATAGAATGAGAAAAGGGAATACTTATGTGCTCTCTTCAACAAAGCCGGAGTGTCCTACAATGAATGAAACCACTTTGGAAGACCTCTATAATACTTTAAAGTCGATAGAGGACAACAAACCTATCAATGAGATCGTGGTGGATCCTCATACGATAGAGTATGCAAACTTGGCATTAGAACGTATGTTGGCGATTAAATAATGTTAAAAGAAAATTTTTTAAAAGCATTGATCGCTGAGGATGTAGGAAGAGGAGACCTTTTTTCACGTATTAGCCAGAGTAAAGAGATACGTGCCTATATCATCGCAAAGAGTGATGGGATATTTGCAGGACGTGAATATGTTGAAGTATTGGAAAAGATGTATGATCTTGACCTGATCTGGGAAGTGAAAGATGGTGACTCATTTCAAAAAGGTGATAAGCTCTTATTTGTGACAGGAGACTCAAAAACTATTCTTTCTCTGGAGCGTTCCATTTTGGATATGGTACTTCATGCAAGTTCTATAGCAACCTTGACGGCTAAGTATGTAGATGCCATCAAAGATACGGGTGTGAAGTTACTGGATACAAGAAAAACAAGACCACTGCTTCGTGAGTTTGAAAAATATGCAGTACGTTGCGGGGGAGGCATAAATCACCGCATGGGGCTTGATGATTGTCTCATGCTGAAAGACACCCACCTTCAGACCATAGATGACTTAGATGCTTTTATGCAAGAAGTACGACAAAAAATTCCTTTTACCTCAAAGGTTGAGATAGAGTGCGAAACACTTGATATGGTTAAAAAGGCGATGAAAGCCGAAGCAGATATCGTGATGTGTGATAATATGTCTATAGAAGAGACCAAAGAGGCTGTCAGATACAGAAATCAAAATTATCCTCATATTTTACTCGAAGCCAGTGGTAATGTAACACTTGAGACGATTAAAGAAATTGCGAGTACTGGAGTAGATGCTATTAGTTCAGGAGCAGTTATACATCAGGCGAACTGGATAGATTTGTCTATGAAGGTAGAGTAGTAATACTCTGTTAACACAATTCATATATAATTTAGGACTGTGTGAACTAAACAATGAAAGAACAAAATGATTATTGAGAGTCTCCCCTATGATGAAGTTAAAAACAAGATAGAATCTGCAAATTCTATCACGATACTTTCCCATCTTAACCCCGATGCCGATACGTTGGGTACAGCACTAGGTATTTATGCACTGTTAAGTAAAGATAAAAGTAAAAAAGTGGAAGTGGTGAATGCTTCAACTGTGTTCCCTTTACATATTGATTTTTTACCAAACTTTAAAAAAATTAAGCACCATATGGATTATACAGACAGTTTGATACTCTCTTGTGATTGTGGAAGTGTAGATAGACTGGGGTTTGATCTAGAAGGTAGAGATATTATCAACATCGATCACCATCAGAGTAATACACGTTATGGAAGTATCAATGTAGTGATAACAGAATATGCGTCTGCATCTCAAGTTGCATTTGCATTGTTTAAAGACCTTTATGCTGTAGAGGCTGATGCAGCAACATGTTTTTATGCGGCACTACTCTCTGATACAAGGTACTTTACTACTAATTCAGTGAATGAAGAGGTGTTTAGCGTAGCAAAAAATTTAGTCAAAGCAGGTGCCATGCCTGACGAGGTTGCCTATAATTGTACACAGAGACGACCTTTGAGTTCATTGCGTCTTTTGGAAAAAGCTTTAGCCTCTTTATCTTTATATCATGAAGCGAAAATAGCTACACTCATGGTGACTAAAAAGGAGATAGCAGCGACTGGTGCAACAATACCGGATATGGAAGGTATTGTGGATTATGCAAGGGCTTTAGCAACTGTAGAAGTGGCACTTTTTGCCATGGAGTTAGAAGATGGTATACGTATCTCTTTACGCAGCAAGAAAGTGGATGTGTCCAAAGTGGCTATGGCTTTTGGCGGTGGTGGGCATAAAGTCGCTGCAGGTTTTACCTTCCCCAATGGGGGATCACAATGCGGATTACAAGAAAGTATAGATACAATTTTAGTAAAGATAAAAGAATTAGGATTAATAGATGAGAAATAGAAATGGTAAAAGAGGCGGAGCAAAAATAGTAGGCGGATTATTCTTATTGTTATTAGTGGCTTTACTTGTCGGAGCTGGATACGTCTATACTGCACCGGAATTTGAAAGAGAAGTTCCAACAGTGCACAGTGAACAAAATTTGTTTTGGAATCGTACGGATCCATTTATGGTTCAACTTGCTGATAATGAAGGGTTAAAAAGTTTTGAACTCATCATGAGTGATGGAAAAAATAGTCTTATTGTTGGACAGGGGAGATTTGATGGAAAACCAAAAGAGCAAACGCTTCTTGTGAACTACCCTAAAAGTAAAACACTGGACCCTAAAGCAACCAAGCTAAAATTAAAAGTCTTGGTCAATGACAGTAGTATGTGGAATTTTTCTCAAGGTAATAAGAGTGAAAAAGAGATCGATATCAATGTTGACTTTAAAAGACCAAATGTAAATGTACTTGCAAACTCTTATAGTATTACACAAGGTGGAAGTGCTTTGGTTATATTTCAGGCAGCAGATGAAAATCTAGACACACTGTATGTAGAAGTAGGGAAAGAAAAGTTTAAAGCACAGCCCTATAAAAAAGAAGGATACTATGTTGCACTCATAGCATGGCCATTTACGGATAAAGACTTTAAAGCTAAAGTTGTAGCGATAGATGCTGCGAAGAATAAACGTACTGTGGATATTCCTTTTTATGTTAAAAATCATGAGTATAAAGTTTCATGGATCAAAGCAAAAGACAAATTTATAGATGGGAAGATCACAGATCTGGCATCAAGTAACCCTGAATATGCCCATATCGATGATAGACTGGAAAAATTAAAAGCGATCAACGAAACAATGCGTTTGAAAAATGAGGACCTAATCCATAATTTAAGTCAAGAAGTCTCTTCAGAAATGTTGGAGAGTTGGAAAGTGCAAAGATTTTATCCGCTTAGAAATGGACAGAAAGTTGCCAGTTACGGTGATGAAAGACATTATTACTATGAAACAAAAGACAATGTAGTTTCACACTCTTTTCATGTCGGATATGATCTGGCCAGTACAAAAATGGCAACGATCAAAACATCCAATGCCGGTAAAGTAGTCTATGCAGGAGAAAATGGGATCTACGGAAATATGCCTATGATCGATCATGGATTGGGACTCTATTCACTCTATGGTCACTGTTCACAACTTTTAGTGAGTGAAGGCGATGAAGTGAAGGCAGGAGATGACATAGCTAAAACAGGCGTTTCGGGCTTGGCTCTTGGAGATCATCTGCATTTTGGTCTCTTGGTTCAAGGTATAGAAGTGAGACCGGTAGAGTGGTTTGATAAAGAGTGGATCAGGAAGAATGTGGACGATATATTTAAGGCTGCAGATAAGATAATACAAGGGAAATAGTCCACAAAGTATACACAGTAAAAGTGTATACTTTGCAATAATTATAATTTTACACTATAATACCAGCAATAAAAAACTAGAAAGGAGGAAGTAATGCAACAAAGAACACTTAAAAAACCAGTTGAAGTTGTGGGTATTGGTTTACACAAAGGTGAGCCTATTAAGTTAAGACTTGAACCACTGGATGTAGATGCTGGTATCATGTTCTATCGGGAAGATCTTGCGATGAGTATACCACTTTCTCCGGACTCAGTGATCGATACACGTATGGCTACAGTGATAGGAAATGAGAAAGGGTATATCTCTACGATAGAGCACTTTCTCTCTTCAGTATATGCGTATGGAATAGACAATATACGTGTAATTGTAGATGGAAATGAGATGCCTATTATGGATGGTTCATCTATCTCTTTTTGTCTTTTGTTAGAAGAAGCAGGTATCCAGGAACAGGATGCACCAAAGAAAATCATCTGCGTTAAAAAACCGATTGAGGTTAGTGATGGTGATAAGTTTGTACGTCTACTGCCTCATGACAGTGCACAATTTGATTTTCGTATCAAGTTTGACCACCCAGTCATAGGTGATCAGCAAGCAAGTTTTAACTTTAGTACCAAGAATTTTGTAGAAGAGATCGCAAGAGCAAGAACATTTGGATTTGCCAAAGACATACAGTATCTGCAAAGTCAAAATCTGGCACTTGGTGCAACACTTCAAAATGCCATAGGGCTGGATGACCATAAAGTCTTGAACCCAGAAGGATTACGTTTTGACAATGAGTTTGCAAGACATAAGATATTGGATGCTATGGGAGATATGATGGTCTCTGGACACAATATTCTGGCTAAATATGAATCATTTGCAGGAAGTCATAATTTGAATTATCAGCTTACCGCGAAATTACTCTCTGACAGTAAAAACTATGATCTTGTAGCAGTAGAAGAGTTACAAAGTAGAGCATTTGCAAAAAGCTTTGCCTAAGAGATACGAACTTCTCATTATATCTATCTCTTCACCTCTTATATTAGGGGTGTACGAAGATGATATGCTTATTGAAACGCTATCAAGTGATTTAAAAACTTCTGAAATTCTTTTACCTCTGATCAAAGAGTGTCTAGATAAATATGATATCTCTACGATCATATATACACGAGGTCCCGGGTCATATATGGCCATAAAACTCACCTATATTATGCTGAAAACGATAGAGATCATGCAAGGTATTAAGTGTGTGGGATGTAGTGGTTTTGCCTTAAATGGAGGGGAACCTATCAAAGCGGTAGGAAATCTTTATTTTATCAAGGAAAAAGAGACTATAATTACAAAAAAATATGAACAACCAGTCAATGTAAAGTTTACATTACCTCAGAGTATTCAAGATCTTGAATTAGATGAAGAATCAACACCTGACTACATACTACCAGCTGTCTAGATTACATGTACCCCGTTGCATGAGCTAAGAGCTGAAGTTGAGACATAGCGTCAGCGTAGTTTTTGGAGTTTTGCTCTAAAAGCGTTCAAAATAAGGACAACGATGTTTATAAGTGTACCCGCAACCTCTGCAAACTTGGGACCAGGATTTGATACCTTGGGTCTTGCAGTCGATCTCAGAAATGAAATTACGATCACACCTTCAAAATTTTTAAGTATCTCCACACATGGAGAGGGTGCTGACAACCCTAAGATCAAAAAGAATTCACTGTTTTTAAGTATTTTTAATGAAAACTATAAAAGACTTACAAGCAGGGATGATAATTTTAGATTTGAGTTTATAAACCGTATTCCTATCTCAAGAGGACTTGGAAGTTCTTCTGCAGTGATCGTTGCAGCATTGAGTGCTGCTTATACTGCGGCAGATAAAAAATACAACAAAAGAGAAATACTAAATCATGCACTACGTTATGAACATCACCCGGACAACATTACACCTGCAGTGATGGGTGGCTTTAATGTTGCCTGTGTGGAAGGCGACAGAGTCTATAGTAAAAAAAGACGTATGCCTGACTATTTAAGGGCTGTAGTGGTTGTACCGAACCGTACTATCTCCACAGCTAGATCTCGTACGGTCCTACCTAAAATGTATAGAAAAGAAGAGACAGTCTATTCACTTTCCCGGTCATCGTACATGACAGCACTGTTTATGAGTGAATCGTGGGATCTTTTGCGTATCGCATCCAAAGATAAACTACACCAGGCGAGACGAATGAAGATGATGCCTGAACTGTTTGATGTACAGAAAGTGGCATTGAAACATGGTGCACTTATGAGTACTCTTTCAGGTTCGGGTTCCACATTTTTTAACCTTGCATACGATAAAGATGCAGATAAAATGGCACAAGCACTGCAAGCACGTTTCCCTCAATTCAGGGTTTTTATTCTCTCTTTAGACAATAATGGTGTCATCACCAAAAGTTAAGCTGTACGCTTAATCTCTTTTTAGGTATAATACGCATGAAAAAATTACAGCCAACACGTATGTGCATCTCTTGCCGAAGTAGACATCCTCAAAACACTTTGATTCGATTAAAATATGAGGGTAATGAGGTAATAGCATTTGATGGTAAAGGAAGAAGTTTTTACCTTTGTGATGTTTGTGGAACAAATGAGAAAAAAATCAAAGGCTTAGTGAAGCGTTTTAAACAAGATGCGTAACGATTTACTAAGTTGTTGAGAAAGTTGACTTCAGAAGTCAACACATGCAAGTAATTGCATTATATTAAAGGAGTTAATCAAGAATGGATAAAGTTAAAATCCAAGAAATAGCAGATGAAGCGGGATTGTCAAACGGAGATTTGCTAGACAAAGCCAAAGAGTTAGGTTTTGATGTAAAAGCAGCCAACAGTACTATCAGTATGGAAGATGCTGGTATCCTCGTAGATTATGCGATTAGCGGAACATTACCAAAAGGCTTTACTAAGCCAGGTAGCAAACCAAACATTACTGTAGTGAAGAAAAAAGTAGAAGTTGTTGAGAAGAAAGTTTCAACTCCTGAAGTCGAAACCGCAGTTACAGAAGAGCCTGCAGTTGAAACTACTGTAGAGACTCCTGAAGTGATAGCAGAAGAAACAGTTGAAGCAGTGACTCCAGAAGTGATAGTAGAAGAAACAGTTGAGGCAGTGACTCCAGAAGTCACTGACGAGATCGTTGAAAAACCTGTACCTAAAGAGGTGAAGAAACGTAAGGGTATTTCTGTTGTCAGTAAGAAAACAGAAGCTGAAGAATCTGCTGCTTCAGATGAAAATAAACCAAAGAGAAGAACACTTTCACGTGGTGGAATCAAAATCGTTAGAAAAGCGAAGCCGGCACCTGTAAGAGCAGGAACCAAGATTTCTATGGGTGAGCAATATGTAGCAAAAAAGAAACCTAAGAAAGTAGCAGAAGCCAGAGACACTGGTACGAAGATAGATATTTTCAATCATGATAGTATGAGTACTGAGATCGATAGCGGTTTTGGTGGTGAAGAAGTAGTACTTTTAGATTTCTCTGATAAAAATATCTATGAAGATATGATGCGTCAAGAGCAAAAGCGTAAAGAAGAAGCGAAAAAGAGAGAAGCAGCAAATGGTGGACCTACAAAAGGTAGACAGCCATTCCGTCCTCAACAAAAACGTTCACTTAAGCGTGGCGGCAAACGTAAGAAGTATGACAAAATAGAAAATACTGAAGTTGTAACTTCTGTAGAGATTCCTGAGAATGTAAGGGTTTATGAGTTTGCTGAAAAAGTAAACCGTTCTGTAGGTGAAGTTGTCGGTGTACTTTTTGCACTTGGTATGATGGTAACGAAGAATGACTTTTTAAGTAAAGATGAAATCGAAATATTAGCTGAAGAGTTTGAAGTGGAAGTCACGACGGTCAACCCGCTTGATGAACTTGATTATTCAGACGCTTATGATGCAGTTGAAGACGAGAATCTTGAAGAGAGACCACCGGTTATTACTATCATGGGACATGTTGACCACGGTAAGACATCACTTCTTGACAGAATTCGTACTTCAAAAGTAGCAGACAAGGAAGCCGGTGGTATTACGCAACACGTAGGTGCCTACCAGGTAGAAAAGAATGGTAAGAAGATCACTTTTGTCGATACTCCGGGTCACGAGGCATTTACAGAAATGCGTTCACGTGGAGCACAGGCAACAGATATTGTTATTATCGTTGTTGCAGCAGATGACGGGGTAATGCCTCAAACAAAAGAGGCCATTGCCCATACTAAAGCGGCAGGTGTACCACTCATTGTTGCCATTAACAAAATGGATAAAGAGAGTGCAAATCCTGATAATGTTACGGCTCAATTGTCAGAGATTGGTGTCATGGCAACTGACTGGGGTGGAGAGTATGAATTCGTTCCTGTCTCTGCACACTCTGGTTTAGGTATAGATGATTTACTTGAAACTATTCTTCTGCAGGCAGAAGTGATGGAACTAAAAGCTGATCCAAGTAGAGAAGCAAAAGCTGTTGTGGTTGAAAGTTCTCTTGAAAAAGGTTTTGGGCCAGTTGCCAATGTGATTATCAAAAATGGTACATTGCGTATCGGTGATAATGTGATCGTAGGTAAAACATATGGGCGTATCAAGGCGATTAGACTTGATGACGGAAGTAATGTTAAAGAGATCGGACCAAGTACACCAGCAGCTATCGTAGGACTTAATGAAGTACCTGGGGCCGGTGATGAACTTATTGTGATGGGTACAGATAGAGAAGTACGTGAATTGGCTGAGAAAAGAGCTGAATATGATAGAACTAAGCAACTTTCTAAGAGTACGAAAGCATCTCTTGATGATCTTTCTGCACTTATTGCAGAAGGACAGCTAAAGTCACTTCCTGTGATTATCAAAGCGGATGTTCAAGGGTCTCTTGAAGCCATCAAAGGCAGCTTAGAGAAGCTTAGAAATGAAGAAGTAAAAGTCAACATTATTCATGAAGGTGTAGGTGGAGTGACTGAGAGTGATCTTGCGCTTGCAGATGCATCAGAACATGCGGTTGTACTTGGATTTAATGTACGTCCAACAGGTGCAGTGAAGAAGAAGTCAAAAGAATTAGGTATAGAGATACGTTCTTACTCTATCATTTATGATCTTCTTGATGATGTGAAAGCACTTCTTGGTGGTATGATGAGTCCGGTTATTTCTGAAGAAGTTACGGGACAAGCAGATGTACGTGAGACATTTGTTGTTGGTAAGGTTGGTACGATTGCTGGATGTAAAGTCTCCGATGGTACAATTACAAGAAACTCTAAAGCAAGACTTATCCGTGATGGTATTGTTGTATATGAAAGTACTATCTCTTCACTCAAGCGTTTCAATGAAGACGCTAAAGAAGTGAAGAACGGTTACGAGTGTGGTATCATGCTTGAAAACTTTAATGATATTAAAGATGGTGATGTGATTGAAACATTTAAAGATGTTGAAGAACAGGTTACACTATAGGACGCAATTTGAGTAAAGACCAAAATTGTCTCTATTCAAGAACGTGCACCCAAGCACCTTCTTTGAAGTTGAGATTGTTGACACTGAGTCCTCTTCTTAAGAGTGCTCATGCAAGCAGTTGCATTTTAGAAAGGTTCTAATATGACGCAGGAAGAAATTAAACGACATAGAGTAGAGTCTGTACTGAAAGAGATCATTCCAGAAGCACTTGGCAGCTTGGATGATGAACGTATCAATGGACTTACTGTTACAGATGTGGTTTGTTCAAAAGGTAGATCAGATGCAAAAGTGTATCTTGATACTTCATTTCTGAATGAGAAAGAACAAAATGAAGCATTAAGACAGCTACGAGCTGTGGCTGGGTATATACAAAATCATTGTAAACAGAGTGAAGGCTGGTTTAAGGCCCCACGATTTACTTTTGAATTTGACCATCAGCTAGAAAAGGTAAGTCGTATAGAAGACCTTTTTAAACAAATAGGCAGTAGACATTCTAAAGATGATGAGGAGTCAAAAGATGAATCTTGAAACACAAATAGCTAAAATCGTAGAAGCCAACGGGGCAGCGCTGTATGATACAGAGATAGTCAGTGAATTTGATGAGACTATTTTTCGTGTTTTGGTCACAAAAGTAGGTGGCGTAAGTCTTGACTTGTGTGCCACTATTTCTCATGAACTATCACCTTTTTTAGATGTACATCCGCCTATGAGTCAAAGATACCGTTTAGAGGTCAGTTCTCCGGGCATAGAGAGAAAACTTACAAAACCAGTACACTTTAAAAATGCCATTGGTGAAAAAGTGAAGCTCAAGATCACAGGTGCAGATAAACTAAAAGGTATACTGAAAAGTGCCGATAATAATGGTATCGTTGTGGAAACAAAGCAGGGTGATGAAAGCTTTGAATATGGGGCATTAGGTACAGCAAAAACCTATTTTGACTGGAACTAATTTACTTTTTAAATAAAGGGAGGTGTTGCTATGAGAGACGAATTTTATATGCAACTCGCTCTTGATAAAGCTTGGGAATACCAAGGTTTAACCTACCCAAATCCTGCTGTGGGTGCAGTCGTCACTCTAAACGGTAAAATCTTAGCAGTAGCAGCCCATCAAAAAGCAGGTACCTCACATGCTGAAGTTTTGGCTTTACTTTCAGCCTACGAAACACTTTCAAACACCTCTATAGACTTTGAGCCTCAAAATGCCCAAAAAGCACATTCTTTTCTATTAGCACTCCCTAAAGATTTTTTTAGTCAATGCACTATTTATGTGACACTTGAACCCTGTTCTCATGAAGGTCAAACACCTTCATGTGCCTCTTTATTACAGTCATTGACATTAAGTAGAGTGGTGATAGGTATACGTGACCCTGTCGAGGGGCATGATGGTGGTATGCAAATGCTAGAAAATGCAAGTATTGGTTTGCTTGAAGAAGCATGTCAATCTTTGATAGAGCCCTTTCTGATATGGCAAAAGAGAGCTTTTGTTCTCTTCAAACTTGCACAGACAACCAATGGACGTATCGGTGGAGGATATCTCAGTTGTAAAGCTTCTTTAACACATGTACATCAGTTAAGAGAAGTTTGTGATACATTGCTCATAGGTGGCAATACCGTACGAGAAGATAGACCAACTTTGGATTGCCGATTTGTAGAAGGAAAAGCACCCAGTGTCAAGATCTATACGAAGGAAGATAATTTTGATAGAGATATCCCACTGTTTGGTATTGAAGAGAGGAATGTTGAGATCGTCAATAGATTAGACTTTTTAGATGATCCTTCTTTTGTCTTGGTAGAAGGTGGAGAGGGGATGCTGGAGGCACTCCAAGAGAAGATAGACTGGATGCTGATTTATCAAGTCCCTAAGCTATCTACGAATAATTTAACCTATAATACAACTATGAATTTACATTTTTTACATCAAAATAAAAAAGATATAGATCTGATGATATGGAGCAAACAAATTGGGCATTGAAAAACTCACAGATAAACAAGAAAAACAAGAAAAAATTGTCACAATGTTTGATGATATTGCATCAACTTATGATTTAGCCAATAGAGTATTGAGTATGGGGATTGATATCCAGTGGCGTAAAAAAGGTTGTGATAAGGCATTTGAGATATTAGATCAAAAAGAGTTAACGCAAATCACTGATGTCGCAACTGGAACAGGTGATCTACTTATTTATTGGAAAGAACAGGCAGAAAAGAATGGTGTAGCTATTGATAAGTATGTTGGCGTTGACCCTTCTGTAGGTATGCTTGAAGTAGCTAAAAAGAAAGTGGATTTTGCACAGTTCATAGAAGGTAAAGCACAAGAATTGCCTATTGCTGATGAGAGTACGGATGTAATTTCTATCTCTTACGGTATACGTAATGTGGTAGATAGAGTCGAAGCATTGGAAGAATTTTACAGGGCATTAAAACCTAATGGTATCGTAGTGATCCTGGAGTTTACAAAACAAGAAAGAGCAGGGCTTTTAGATAAAGTTGTTGACTTTGGTATGAAAAAAGTTTTACCTAGAATTGGCGGACTTATCTCTAAGAACTATGAAGCATATAAGTATCTTCCTGAATCTATAGAAGAGTTTTTAACTACAGAAATGTTGGCTAAAGAGTTAGAAGAAGCAGGCTTTGAAATGAAATACACAAAATCCTTCTCTATGGGGATCTCTACACTTTTAGTCGCACAAAAAAAGTAAAAACTACATACTACAGGAGTCTCATATGTCACAATCAATGATGAGTGTCTCCTCACTCAATATAAAAATAAAATCACTACTTGAAGCTACATTTATGCATATCCTTGTTGAAGGTGAAGTGGCTTCCGTTACTTACCATACTACAGGACATGTATACTTTTCGATAAAAGACAAAGAGAGCAGTATCAAATGTGTCATGTGGCGTTCGTCTGTTTCGAAATTGAAGTTTCGTATAGAAAAAGGGATGCATATCGTTATAGAAGGTTCTGTAGGGGTATATACACCAAGAGGTGAATATCAGTTCTATGCTGTACATATTGAACCTTATGGAAAGGGTGCTTTGGCACTGGCCTATGAACAGCTTAAAGAGCGTCTTAAGGCGAAAGGTTACTTTGATACACAAAGGAAAAACCCCATCCCTAAACATATAAAAAAAATAGCTTTAGTCACAGCAAAAGAGAGTGCGGCATTACATGATATGTTAAAAATTATTGAACAACGCTGGCCCTTACTTGAAGTTGTGATCGTCGATACTTTGGTACAGGGAGATCAGGCAGCTGTTCAAATAGCCAATGCCTTACATTATGCAGATAGTTTGGCTGTGGATGTTATTGTTGTGGGACGTGGCGGCGGAAGTGCAGAGGATCTATGGAGTTTTAACGAAGAAGTTGTAGCAGATGCCATTTTTACCATACAAACACCAGTTGTGAGTGCAGTAGGACATGAGGTAGATGTCATGATAAGTGATTTGGTTGCAGACTTACGTGCACCTACACCTAGTGCTGCCATGGAGATGATACTCCCTGATGCGAGAGAGATACTCTATACTCTGGCTGAGACCAGCGAACGATTTACCTACATGATGAATCAAAAGCTACAACATCTTGTACGTGAGTTAAAACATACAGAGGAGATATTGTTACGTAGTTCACCTGCTAGACAATTAAATGAGACGCAGATAGAATTTATGCGTTTAAAAGATGAACTTAAGAGGGTAATAGCGTACAAGTTAGAGCGTTTTTCTTCTTCTTTACCTGAAATGCATAAGAGCTATACTCAAAATATGCTCTTTATTTTGGAACAAAAAAGCCAATATCTAGAGTATATAGATAAAAAATTGAAGATGAATGATCCAAAACTTCAGTACCGTAAGGGATGGGCACAAACGTCTATAGACGGAAAGATAATAGAACTTAGTGCACTCAAAGAGAATCAAAAATTCATCATTGAAGATGCTACCACACAAATAGAAGCTTTATGTTTAAGTAAAACATGAGTTTGAATATTGGTATAATATAACCTAATTTAATACCTATAAGGTTGCTGGATGAATAATATATTGGAAAAACTTGGGCAGGTTATGAATCAAATGACGCAAGAGGGATATGCATTGATCATGTTGTCTATCTTAATCATTTTCTTTTTACTCTATATTTATTCACTTGCGCAAGAAAAAAAGAAACTAAGAAAAGCCCTTGAGGATAATCTAAAGGTTTTCGAGAAAGCATTTGAGATCTCTGAAGATGCAGTTTTAATACTCTCTGATAAAAATGAAGTGATGTATGCCAATAACACAATGGTCAGACTACTGCAGTTAAATAATACTTTTTTATTGAAATCATTTAAAAGCATCGCCGAAGTAAAAGTAAAAAAAGATTGGATAGCGTTAGATCAATTTGTCAAAGATAATCGTGTCGGGACCAAGGAAAAGGTCCGCTCATACCGCCACGCGATCTTGAAAATTTCAGAGGGTGATGAAATACCTATTAATTTATATTTGGATACTATCATTATGAGAATGCCTAATGAGGTGTTGTGTGATGTAATATCCATACAAGATATGACGAAAGAAAAAGAACGTTCCGGTACACATTTCAAGCATCAACTTACAAACTTACCCAATCAACTGCAAGCATATCATGATCTACCGTCATTTTTTTCTAAAGTGCATTTAGAAAAAAACAAACTTGCACTCATGCTACTGAGTTTAGATAATTTTTCCATGTTGCGATCTATTATAGGGTATGAACAAGCCAATGCTGTGCTAAAAAAGTTTGCTACCTATCTGGAGACTTTAGGGCTGAGTTTAAATGTATCCGTTTATCATACCTTCGATAACCATTTTTTACTGACTGTAACCAATTTACATTCCCTAGAAGAGGCAAGAACATTCGTTGAAGATATCCAGAAGCAACTGGCATTATTTTATAAGATAGAAGACGTGAATCTACATTTAACAGTTTCCGCAGGTATAGCCATATATCCAGATAGCGGAAATATACGTAAATTGCTTGACAATGCCTATAAATCATTGGCAGAGGCAGAAAAAGATGGTGATGGTAAGATCAATATATTTATACCTGAAGAATTTGCTAAGGATTACGATGAATTGAGACTGAATAGTGATATGCCAGGGGCATTAAGAAAGGGTGAATTTGAAGTCTATTATCAACCTATTATCAAAGTTGAAAATCAAGAGATTGTAGCTGCTGAAGCACTTATTCGTTGGAAACATCCTCAATATGGTTTGATTCCCCCAGATGTATTTATCTCTTTAATGGAAAAAACAGGTTTTATTATTAAGTTAGGTCAATATGTACTTGAAGAGGTACTTAAACAGCATAAGCGTTGGGAGTTATTTAAATTTAAGCAGATTGAGGTTTCGATCAACGTATCTATGGTTGAGATCAATACGGGTGAATTTGTACAACATGTAGAAAGAAAACTTGGTGAGCATCAGGTTAATCCCGAATGTATAAAGTTTGAGATCACAGAGGGCCTAGCTATGATCAATGAGTCTGAGACTGAGAAATACTTTCTTGCGCTAAAAAAGTTGGGTGTAGGTATTTCATTGGATGATTTTGGTACTGGGTATACTTCTTTTGGATATTTGAAAAAATTTCCTGCGGATAATGTAAAAATTGACAAGAGTTTAGTAGATTATATTTTAACAAATGAAGAAGATCAAAGAATTGTAAAAGCAATTATAGAATTGGCACACACCTTAGGAATGAAAATAGTTGTGGAAGGTATAGAAAATCAGAAAATGGTCGATATGATAGCTTCTTATGGATGTGACTATATGCAAGGGTACTATTTTGCAAAACCCCTGCCTGTCTTTGAATTTCAAAAACTACTTAGATAGACTTTAAGATGGTATAGACCAGAATATTGCACTTAATGTTTAATAGTAACTTGACATGTGTATGATACAATTAAATACTAAATAATAAGGCCGCCGAATGCAGAATGAATTAGAGACAGTTACGCAACTATCCGGGCAGTTAAGTCAGGAGGAATATCTATTGTTAGGTATGCTTATTTTATCTCTTTTAGTATCTCTCTATCTCTATTCATTGTTTCGAAAGCAAAAGAAACAACAAATGATCGCAGAGAATAAAGTGGAAATATTTCAAAAAACATTTGATGTTTCTCAAGATCCCACTTTAATTCTTTCAGATAAAAATGAAATACTCTATGCCAATCGTACTATGGTGAAATTATTTAAATTAAAGCGTAATTTTCTTACTCAAAAACTTTCTCCGATACCACAAATAAAAATCAAAGAGAGTTGGTTACCATTAGATATAATGATAGAAGAGAATAAGGGAGCATTTAAAGAACATACTCTTTCTTTCCAGCAGGTGGATCTACGATTTGAATATGAAGAAGGTATACCGATAAATTTACATCTTCAAAGAAGTGAAATGAAGGAGAAAGAGACAAAGTTTTGTACCATCATTTCTATAGAGGACTTACGTAAAGAACAGGAGTATGTACAAGGTAAACATCTTCATCCTGTGACTAAAATGCCAACAGAGATCCAGGCACTTCATGATATTCCTATCCTTTATTCGAAAATACATTTACAAAATAGCAAAGTAGCACTTGTATTATTACATTTAGATAACCTTAATATGGTAAGAGCTATTGTTGGGTATGAACAAGCCAATAAAATACTGATTAAATTTACAGACTATTTACAAAATATAGAAACGGAGCTCAATTTATCGTCTTATCATACTTTTGGTAATAATTTTTTATTGACTATATCAAATATAAACTCTTCACTGGCCGTTATTTCTTTGGTAGAAGAGATACAGGAACAAGTAGCCTTATTATATAAAATGAATGAAGTGAGATTACACCTAACGATGTCTGTGGGTATAAGTATCTATCCAGACAGTGGTACATCTCGAAACCTACTTGATAATACCTATAAGGCCTTATATGAGGCACAGAAAAGTGGAGAGGGTAGAATTCATATTTATATACCAGATGAATCTAAAGAAGATTATGATGAATTTTCTCTACATAATGAAATGTACAGTGCATTGAAAAATAATGAATTTGAAGTCTATTATCAACCTGTTTTTGATGCTAAGACACAAAAGATCGTATCTGCAGAAGCATTGGTACGATGGGTACACCCTGAACATGGGATCATTACACCGGATGTATTTATCACCCTTATGGAAAAAACAGGGTTTATTGTAGAATTGGGACATTTTGTTTTAGAAGAGGTCTTGAAACAGCAAAAACGTTGGGAACTGTTTCAGTTCAAGCAGATTGTTATAGCTATCAATGTGGCTTCAATGGAGTTAAAAATAGAGGATTTTATAGAGAATGTTGAACAGCAGCTCATTCACTATAAGGTAAATCCGGAACTTATTCGTTTTGAGATCACTGAAAATTCTGCACTGACCAATGAAGGTAATATAGAAAAATATTTGTCTAAATTACAAGAATTGGGTGTAGGTATCACTCTGGATGACTTTGGAACAGGATATAACTCGTTCTCTTATTTACAAAATTTTCCTGGTGAACTGTTAAAGATAGATAGAAAGTTGGTTGATTCCATTGTAACAAATAAAGAGAATCAAAGAATTGTAAAAGCGATGATAGAACTAGGGCACACTTTAGAGATGAAAGTGGTGGTTGAAGGGATTGAAAATCAAAGGATGTCCGATCTTATTGTTTCTTACGGATGTGACTATCTTCAGGGGTATTATTTTGCAAAACCTGTACCTGTGTATGAATTTCAAAAATTATTATATCAAGAAAAAGAAGGTGTATAACAATGGATAATATGATGGTTAATATTTTGGGTGTGGCGGTAATCATACTCGTTATAGGGGTTTTATGGATATATAAATCATCTAAAAAACAATTGGTAACTGCATGTGATGAATTAAAATTTTTTAAACAAGAAAAAGAATATTATGATGAAGCAATGCTAGTTTTGTCTGACAACTATGATATCGTTTTTGCTAATCAATCAGCAAAAGTACTCTTTTCTCTAGATTCAAACAATATCAGGCTTAACACGGGTAAGGTAGTTGAACTTAAGCTCGATACTTCTTATCCTGATGAATTTTTTAAGGTATTGAAAGAAAAAGCTCAAGGGGAAGCAGATAGTTTCCATTTAAAAAATGTACTGCTTGTGATCTCAGGAAAGATGAAACAAGTCAATATATATGTTGATAAAAGTGCTTGGAACCTTAATAAAACAATCACATGTATTATAGATATGCAATTGATCACACCCGCTGTAACGAATCAAGTTGCACCAAAAGATGGAGGTGTTGATTTTTTTACAGGATTACCCAGCCAATTTTCTGCGCTTACAGATATCAATACTCTAGTGATAGAGAGTCAAAATAAATCTAAGGCATTTGCACTTTTTTTATTGGGTATTGATAATTTTCAAGAATTACAGACTACTTTGGGATTAGGATACTCAAACCAGATCATCAAAAAAATGTCTGATTATTTCAAAAAAAATAAAGAAGAAAATATTCGCGTTTATCGTATGGATGGTGACAAGTTTTTACTCATTGTTGAGAAGATAGAAGATGAAGAAGAAGTACGTAATGTAGCCAGGGAAATGGTTGCTAATATTTGTAATTTTTATAAGTCAGACAGTGCAGTTCGATTGACTGCTTCACTAGGTATTGCTATGTTCCCAGCACATGGTGAGAATGCTACTAAATTGATCAATCATAGTTACATTGCGCTAGATCATTCGCAAAAAGAGAGTGAAGCAAATATTGAATTTTTTGCGACAGAACATCAAGCTGTACACAAAGATGAAGTCAAAATGAATGAAGAGATCCGCAAAGGATTGAAAAATAACGAATTTTTTCTTTATTATCAACCTATGTTCAGTTTGAAAAATGAAGAGATGGTTGGTGCTGAAGCACTTATACGTTGGAATCATCCTGAACATGGTTTGATCACAGCAGATAAATTTTTAGATGTTGCCGAGAGAACTGGCCTGATAGTTGACATTGGAGAGTATGTATTTAGAGAAGCTATTAAACAGCGTAAGCAGTGGGATGCATTAGGTGTGCAGAAATTTCAAATCACAGTAAATCTCTCTTTAAAAGAGATGCAAGTAAGTACGCTCATACAAAAACTGACAAATCTATTTGAACATTATTCTGTAAATCCAAAAGATTTTAATTTAGATATTACAGAAGATTCCGCTATGGCAAATATTGAACAGACACTGATAGATTTTAAACTCTTTAAAGAGTTGGGACTTTCTCTTTCTTTAGATCATGTTGGTGCGGGTTATTCATCATTAAAGCATCTGCAGGCATTACCGCTCTCTATGATCAAAATAGACAGATCGCTTATTTTTGATCTTTATTTAAATTTAGATCATCAAATAGCTGTTAAATCTATGATAGCATTCTTTCATGGACTGGGTTTTGAAGTTGTAGCTGAAGGAGTTGAAACTTCGAAGGAATCATCGCTTCTGTTTAATTTAGGATGTGATTATGCTCAAGGGTATTTATTTTCCAGACCGTTACCAGCCATTGAGTTTCAAGAGTTATTAAAATAGTAAGTATAAGAGGCAGAGTGCCTCTCATATTTACATCATACCTGGCATTCCACCCATACCACCCATGTCTGGCATAGTAGGTTGTGCACCCGGTGCTTCTGGTATATCTGAAACTGTGGCTTCAGTTGTAAGAAGCAATGATGCTACTGAAGTAGCATTCTGAAGTGCTACACGCGCTACTTTAAGCGGATCGATGATACCTGCTTCCAGCATATCTACATATTCTCCAGTTGCAGCATTAAATCCTAAATTTTCTTCAGTGGCATGAGCAATTTTATCTGCTACAACACCTGCATCAAATCCAGCATTTTGTGCGATTTGCTTCATTGGTGCAAATACAGCTCTTAGTATGATCTGTGCACCTACTTCTTCATCTCCTGTAAGGTTGAGTGAAGCAGCCTGACTTGCTTTGATGAGTGCAGCTCCACCCCCGATAACGATACCTTCGTCTACAGCAGCTTTAGTTGCTGAAAGTGCATCATCTACCCTGTCTTTTTTCTCTTTCATTTCAGTCTCTGTTGCAGCACCTACTTTGATAACCGCAACACCACCGGAGAGTTTTGCAAGTCTCTCTTGAAGTTTTTCTTTGTCATATTCACTCGTAGTTGTCGAAATCTGTGTTTTGATCTCTCCCACTCTTGCAACTACGGCATTTTTATCACCTTTACCGTCTACGATCACTGTATTGTCTTTGTCTATGACTACTCTTGTCGCTTGACCAAGATCAGCCAGTGTTGCTTTTTCCAGGGTAAGTCCAAGCTCTTCAGTGATGAGTGTCGCACCAGTTAGGATAGCGATATCTTTGAGCATCTCTTTTTTTCTGTCACCAAAACCAGGTGCTTTCACTGCAACGATGTTCAGCACACCTTTAAGACGGTTAAGTACAAGTGTTGCAAGTGCTTCACCTTCTAGATCATCCGCAATAATAAGAAGAGGTCTTCCACTTTGCTGTACTTGCTCTAACATAGGAACAAGGTCTTTAAGTGATGTGATCTTTGTATCTGTTAAAAGTATGATAGGATTCTCCATCTCACATGTCATCTTTTCAGAGTTTGTTACGAAGTATGGTGAGAGATATCCTCTGTCAAACTGCATACCTTCTACTACTTCCAGATCATCATTGATACCTTTAGCTTCTTCTACCGTAATGACACCGTCTTTTCCCACTTTATCCATCGCTTCAGCGATCAAATTACCGATAGTCTCGTCAGAGTTTGCAGAGATAGTTGCTACTTGAGCTATCTCTTTTTTATCTTTGACCTCTTTGGCCATTTTTTGAAGTTCTACGATGATTGCTGCAGATGCTTTATCCATCCCTCTTTTAACTTCTATAGGATTTGCTCCGGCAGTAATGTTTCTAAGACCTTCTTTGAAAATAGAGTGTGCAAGTACGGTTGCTGTAGTAGTCCCGTCACCCGCTTCATCTGCTGTGTTACTTGCAACTTCTTTTACAAGTTGTGCCCCCATATTTTCCAAAGGATCTACAAGTTCTATCTCTCTAGCAACACTGACACCATCTTTTGTAATATGTGGTGCACCATAACTTTTCTGGATGAGTACGTTACGACCTCTAGGTCCCATTGTCACTTTTACAGCATCAGCTAGTTTGCTGACACCTGCATAAAGTCCACTTCTTGCTTTGTCTGAATAAAATATTTCTTTTGCCATCGTTTGTTCCTTATATAGTTAATAATTATTTGATAAGTCCCAAGACTTCTTTACTGAGTAAAATAAGATATTCTTTACCTTCTATAGTAATTTCCATACCTGAAAAGTTTGCAAATACTACCGTGTCACCTACATCGATACCGTCTTCTCTTGCGACCGGTCCAACTGCAATTACTTTACCTTCTAGAGGCTTCTCTTTGGCTGTATCTGGGATGTAAAGTCCAGATGCTGTTGTGTTTGGTTGTTCTTCAC
>NZ_JBFFOH010000007.1:0-50739 GCF_041562805.1 Sulfurovum sp.
AAAAGAGATACAAGAATCTAAAATATTTCTAAGTGTTTTTTCGTAAAAAGCCACATCATGTGCACCTTTACATCCTGGAGGAAGATCCATCATAGTTACCACTACTTCGTGATCAAGTCCATGTTTTTTGATCATCTCTGCAGAAAATGCAAGATTATTCACGTCATTTAATGCATCAAAGTTACGTACTGTTGTTGTTCCATGTTTTTTAATCATTTTTGCAAAAAGATCTATCATCTCACGACTACCAGTATCAAGCATTACTGTGTTGATACCACGTGAAAGTACTTGAAGGTTGGCATCTGGTCCAACGATCTCTCTAAAACCATCCATCATCTCAAATGCATTTTCCTGTAAATAAAAGAAAAGTGATTGAAATCTTGCTCCACCACCAAATTCGAAGTGATTAATACCTGCTTTCTTCGCTGCTTCTACTGCAGGAAAAAAGTCATCCATAAGTACACGACCACCAAAGACAGACTGAAATCCATCTCTAAAAGTTGTGTCCATTACATCAATATATTTTTTAGCCATTTACGATACCTTGTTTATGATTGTTTACGAAATTCTGAGACAGCTGCGACAATAGCTGCAACATGATGTGCTTCCTGTGTAGCATTTGTTGAAGCAGCAGGAGCTACGTCAGGTGCTTTCTCAGGGAAGTATTTATTGATAATTTTAGCTTGAAGCTTCATTACCTGAACGAGTATGACCAGGAAGACGAATACTACCAACATTCCTAAAACCATAAATTTTAAGCCTTCGCTTACTAAATTTATTTCCATGTGACTACCTCACTTTATAAGTTTACAAATTTTAAAATAACTTTGCTTGTTATTAGGTAAAAAAGGAGAATTATCTTCTCTTTTTTCTACGATTGTTGTTCCTTGTAGCTTTTTGCTCCTCTACATACCCTTGCATCATCTCATCCACAGTATTTTGATCAAAGCCAATTTGAGATCCTACATTATCCTGTTCTTGGTCAATCATATGGGAAATAAGCTTTTCTAAAAGTATCTCTTTATCCATATCTCCCATATATATCAACATTGCTGCTGCGTCATTATGAACGTGAATATCCCTAATTTTCTCAGCCAAATATTCACGACCTGAATCATCTAGTCCTGAATCACCTTGGATAGTAGCTAAACGCATCTCAGCGCCTACTTCTTTCTGAATACGCTGAAGCTCTTTAAACTCTTCTGTTGTCACCAAAGTGATAGCCTGACCGCTTTTACCCGCACGCCCAGTACGACCGATACGGTGAACATAACTCTGTGGATCAAAAGGAATATGGTAGTTAAAGACATGTGTCACATCTTTAACATCGAGGCCACGTGCAGCCACATCTGTGGCTACCATGATCTTAGTCTCCCCCCTTCTATAGGCTTTGATGACCACTTCTCTGTCCATCTGCTCAAGGTCACCATGTAAACCACTGGCATTGAATCCTAATGCCTGTAAATGTTCAGTCAGTCTATCTACTTCTCTTTTCATACGACAGAAAATGATACACTTATTCGTCTCTTCTGTTTCAAGAAGCTTTACAATAGCATCATCTCTCTGATTTTCATGGATCATATAATAACGCTGATCTATGATGTTATTGGTTGTCTCTTCGTCACCTACTACTGAGATAAATTCCGGTTGATAAAGAATATTACTTGCCAACTCTTTGATAGGCTCAGGCATTGTTGCTGAAAAGAGTAATGTTTGTCTGTTCTGAGGAATATATTCAAAGATCTCTTTGATCTCTTCGAGGAAGCCCATATCAAGCATTTCATCTGCTTCATCCAGTACCACTATCTCCGGGTTAAATACATCGATCTTACCTTTTTTATAAAGATCTTTCAGTCTCCCCGGTGTTGCGACAACGATCTGCACACCCTTATGAATGAGTGCGATCTGACGTCCATACCCTACACCACCATACACAGTTAACGTTCTGATACCTGCAAAACGTCCTAAATGGTACAGCTCATCTGCTACTTGTGTTGCCAACTCTCTTGTAGGAGTGATGACCAACGCTCTTTCTATCTCACCTTTGGCAAGTTTATCCATCATAGGAAGACCAAATGCTGCTGTCTTACCTGTACCCGTATGGGCTTGACCTACCATATCGCTACCATTTGCGATGATAGGAATTGCCATCTCTTGGATGGGACTCGGCTCTTTAAAGCCTGCTATTTTCACACCTTTTGCTAGATCAGCATGAAAATTAAATTCACTAAATTTCATTAATATACCTTTAAAATACGGGGTTATCCCCATTCATGTCCAAAAACTTTTTTGAACTTAACAGAAACTCTCGTAAGAGGTTCTATAAATCCATATCAGTGATATTATATCATCAGTAAGATCACTCCAAAAATAATTCTATAAATACCAAACGCTACAAATGTAAAACGTTGAATAAATGCAAGAAAAAGTTTGATCGTTATATAAGCAACGCTAAATGCCGTAATGAAACCTGCAATAAATGCACCCCAGTTTGCATCTGCAAAATCCTGATAATGTTTCAGGAGATCATACCCGGTCACAGCAGCCATCACCGGTATAGCAAGTAAAAATGAAAACTCCATAGATGTTTTTCTATCTAAGCCTACAAGCAAACCACCGATGATCGTTGCACCTGCTCTACTGGTACCCGGGATCAGAGAAAACACCTGCGCTATTCCTACCCAGAGAGCCTGTTTATAATTTACTTTTTCTACATGCGTGACATGTGCCTTTTTTTCTTCATAAAAATACTCAACGATTAGAAAAATAAACCCACCAATAATGAACATCCATGCGACAACTTCAACTGTAAAAAGTGTTTTGATCTGATCTTTAAAGATATATCCGACGATTGCCAGAGGGAGAAAAGCCACGAAAAGTTTTTGCCATAAGTCTATTTGTTTGAAAGTAATTTTTTCTTTGTAAATAACCATCACTGCAAGAATAGCTGCAAATTGGATGATGACCTCATAGGCTTTAGTCAATGCATCCTGAGAAACACCCAGAAATTCGGAAGCGACGATCATATGCCCAGTAGATGAAATAGGTAAAAATTCTGTGAAACCTTCGATAATACCGATGATTATCGCCTGAAAAATATCCAATGTGTACCTTTATTAAACCATACTAGAAAAATAACTCTCATCTTTTGCCAACAGTGCTTTGGGTGTACCACTGTCAACAACCTTACCATCTTCCAACACATAAATAAATTCTGCACTTTTTATGGTGCTCAGTCTATGTGCGATAGTGATCACCGTCTTTTGGGACAAAAAGTCATGTAGTGCATCAAACAGTCTCACTTCGGTATGTACATCCAATGCAGAAGTTGATTCATCAAAGATCACCACTCTAGGATCAGATAAGATCATCCTTGCTATAGCTACTCTTTGTCGTTGTCCACCACTGAGCTTGATACCGTCTTTTCCGACAAGGGTGTCAAGTCCCAGATCTAAACGTTGTATGACATCTGTAAGCTGAGCGATTTCAAGTGCTTTATGCACTGAATCCTCACTATACTCTTTGCCTAACGTTAGATTGAACAACATTGTATCATTAAAAAGTTTAGGATGTTGCAAGATAAGATGAATATGTTCTCTTATGGTGGAAAGTTTCAGTGCCTTGTTAGATACACCACCATACAGGATCTCTCCTTCATCCAAAGGATAAAAACCTACCAGTATATTCGATAACGTTGTCTTTCCAGAGCCGCTTGCACCTACGATAGCTACCTTTGTACCTTTTTCTATATGCATATTAATATTAGTTAATATATCTTTGCCCTTCTGATAGGCGAATGAAAGATCTTTCACTTCTATGTTCACAGCATGATGTCCATCGAAAGGATTTCTCAACTCTAGTATCTGTGGTTCCTGTTCCATTGCATAGATACTGTTGATACGCGTACAGGCGGCTTTTGCCGTAGAGAGTGCATACTGAAAATTAATGATATCCTGTGTAGGTGTCACCATCACCCACAGGTAAGAAAAAATTGCAAGCATCAATCCTACAGAAAGATCTGAGTATGCTACGGCTAAGATACTTACTGCTCTAAAGACTTCATATCCGCTCAGAAATACCAAATAGGAATACTTCATCGCAGCTTCGCTTTTATAGCCATATGCAATAGCATGATCTTTCAATTCATTTGCTTTGACTTCACTCTTGTTGAAGAAATACTCTTCTTTATTGGCGGCACGGATCTGATGAAAGAGTTCCAAGGTCTCGGTAAGTGCAGACTGAAAGACTTCCACCGCCTTATTTTCATCTTTTTTCAGCTTCCCGATGTTACGTGCAAGTTTAGCCGTAAAAAATACAACAATAGGGTTGGTCACCAAAATAAATACGGCAAGCTGCCAATGTATCCAAAAGAGTACCACAGCTGAAAAAAGCAACACAAAAGAAGCGATGATAAGTTTAGAGATAGTACTGCTTACAAATCCGTCTATGGTTTCCACGTCTGTGACAAGTTTAGATGTCACTGCTCCTACACGCATCATCTCATACTCTTTCAGCGAAACATGCTTCAAATGTTTAAGTAATGACTGTCTCATTTCATATGTTATATTTTTTGATATGATTGTAAATATTTTACTCTGAATTATGCTTAAAAGTGCGCTAAAAACGCGAAGAAAGATAATAAGAGCTAAAACAAAGAACACATACCCTTTTGTGTCAGAAGTGAAAATATTTTCAGATATCCATGCGATAAACCCATGTTCTTGACCCAGTAAAAGTTCATCTACCAGTATAGGGATAAAAAGAGGGATAAGTACAATAAGCAGTGTAGAAAGAAATGCGAGTACATTTCCCAAAATGACAGCTTTTTTATAACTGAACAGTTGTCGTACAATGCCTTTTATACTACAACTGTTATTTTGCATTACAGCGCGTCTACTATCTGAAGTATCTGAGTGAGATCTTTTTCATCTACACAATGAGTAGCTGCCTTTTTAAGTACAGGTTTTGCACAAAAAGCAACGCGTGTATCTGCATGTGCAAACATACTGAGGTCATTGGCTCCGTCACCTACTACAAGGGTATCTTCTCTACTTACACCTAGAAGGCTTTGCATACGTGTGATCATATCGCCTTTAGCGTCAGAGTACATCATCTCTCCTCCGACCTGTCCGGTAAGTATACCTCTTTCAGTATGTAGGAAGTTAGAGAAGTCTGCATCAATACCTAGTTTCTCACAAGCAGGCTTTGTAGCATTTCTAAACCCACCGGAAAAGCAAATGACCGTATAACCACGCTCTTTAAGACCAGCCACCACTTCAAACGCACCAGGCATCATAGGAAGTTCTGAACAGATACCATTTACCCTTTCTTCTTCCAAACCTTCTATAAGCGCTACTCTGGCTACAAGAGACTTGAAAAAGTCTAACTCCCCTGCCATTGCTCTTTCAGTAATCGAAGCAACGGCTTCTTCAAGTCCCAGTGGTTCAGCCAAAAAGTCGATGGTCTCACCATCCATCAGTGTTGAATCAAAGTCAAATACGGCTAGTTTAGTCATCATAATTCCTAATTAATATTTGTTAATATGTTGTGCATTGGATATTCTGTAATAACCCTCTATGCATTATTTAGATAGAATTATAACTAATTAAACTATAAAGAGTATATTCATGTTTGAAAAATTTTGTGACGTCCTTTGCCTTGAAAAAAGATTTATTACTGTTGAGATAAATCCTCCCCATGGAGCATCCATAGATGGTATCATAGCTGATATTAAGAAACATAACTTACAAGACAAAGTCACAGGCTTCTCTTGTACAGATAACCCTTTAGCAAAACTCAAAATGTCAGGAGTACTCTCTGCCATCAAAGTACAACAGACATTTAACAAACCCGTCATCGCTACGATGAGTATGAGAGACAAAAACAAACTCTCATTACAATCTACCCTACTTGGAGCAAATGACTTTGACTTGCGTTGTATCTTGGCACTTACAGGTGACCCCGCAAAATACTCAGATCAACCAGATGTTAAAGGTGTACTCGAACGTGACTCTACCCTGCTTTTAAGCATCATCCACCACTTAAACAAAGGTGTAGACTATAGCAACAAAGTACTTAAACCGGCACCAAAACCAATCTACCCTTTTGCAGTAAGCAATGCTACTGCAAAAGACATGAACAGCCTTAAAAAACGTATGATCAAAAAACTTGACTATGGTGCACGTGCCATCATGACACAGCCTGTCTATGATCTTGAAAATGCCAAAGAGCTCTTAGCTCTCTTTGAAGAAGCCAAGGAGACGAGCATAAGAGACACAGCCAAAGAAGCTCATTTGATCTTAGGTCAGTTCCCTATCGTACGTGCCAGGACAGCCAACTTCATCGATGACAAAGTACCAGGTATCTCTGTACCAAAACCGATCATAGATGAAATGAACCTGGCAGCCATGGATGGAGAGGACAAAGAACAAGAAGTAGGCTATGCATTGTCTAAACGTATCTTTGATGAGATGATGGATGTGCACGGTAAGGTGCATTTGATGACGCATAATCGTTTTGATCTGTGTTCAGAATTGATAGGATGATCATCCTATCTTAATCCCTCGTTCCCAAAACGAGGATCTACCTCTTTAAACTTCTACCCCATCAAATATCAATGGATAAAGTAACCCATAAAGTGTAAAAAACAACAATGGCACTGCCCAGATAAGACCTATCCCCAGTGTCAATACTCCAAGTAGCATCAGAATACTAAGAAGGAAAAACAGTCCAAAGACTTTGAACCAATGTTTGGTCACAACTTTTCTTGAAAGCTCCATCGCATCCCACACATCCATTCCTTTATCTGCTATTAGCGGCATAGTAAAGACATAAGCAATACTCAGATAGATACCAGGAAGAATAAGAAGTATAAACCCGATCACTGTCATAATGTAAATAAGGATTCCTGCCAATGCCAACTTACCCATAAGATGATAATAATTAAAGATAGATTTGAACTCTATACTCTCTCCACGTGAGTATCCAATGGCAAGCATCATAATACCAACGATGATCGGCATCACTACAGGATAACTTAAAATGGTAACAATCTGTTGATTCACAAGATTTGGCTCTGCAGGAGGTGGTGGTGAAGGAAAGAAAATACCCAATATGATCTGCAAAATGATCACAACGACCATATAGACCACAAATGAAGCCAAAAAAATTCCCTTTACCCCTTCTATATGATGCCAGCCCGCTTTGACGATCTCTATGATGTCAAAATCATATTCAGGTATGTTGTCTCTATTTTCATTCTCATTCTGCATTTTTGTCCTTTTTTCAATAGATTAAAAATTATAACCTAAATAAATTTATTATTAAACTTCTTCTGATATACTCTCAAAAATTAAATTAGGAGAAAATATGTCTGAATTACAAAAATTTCGTTTGATCAATAAAATAGAAGGTATCTCATTTATCATCCTACTCTTCATTGCTATGCCAATGAAATACAGCTTTGGCTATCCTATGGCAACTAAAGTAGTAGGTATGTTGCACGGTCTACTCGTGTTTGCTTTCATCTACCAGATCATTGAAGCGAAGAAAGAAGCTGGCTTTACCTTAAAAGAGTCTGCACTCTACACTATCTTGTCATTGATACCTTTTGGTTCTTTCTATACAGATAAACTGCTTGCTAAAAAGATGACTATAGCGTAACGCGTCCCTTTAGCCACTGCTACGATAAGTGAGAACCACTTAAAATTGTATCGTAACACTCCTGCTACAAAAGTTAATGGGTCTCCTATAATGGGTACCCATGACAGCAGTAGTGTCCATCCTCCATATGTATCAAAAAACCCTCTAGCTTTTTCCATCTTTTGAGCAGAAAGATGCCCTTTTTCTTCAAGATAGGTTTCACCTTTTAAGCCCAGCCAATAGTTCACCATAGAACCCAGTGTATTTCCTACTGTTGCAAAAATCCATAACAATATCAATGAATAATTTTGAGAAATATCATAAAGAAGTAAAGCTTCACTTCCCATAGGTAACAATGTAGCAGAGAGAAAGGCAACTGTAAAGAGTGTAAAGTAAACCATTAAAGCGTCTTAAATCGCATTTCTCCCTCTTCCATGACACCTACCATGCCTTGGCATGCCAATGAGGGTAGAGAAATGTATTTACCTACTGTTTTACACTGATGAAAATGACCTTCAATCACTAGTTCTGCCTCAGTATAGTTTTCCAATATCTTTTCTACCCTTTTTTCAAAACCATGAAAAGTAAAGCAGATATGTTTTTGTGACAATTTTTTCATACGATGATCAATGATAGCCTTTTCAAAAGGTTTAAGCAGTGTCAGTGTCGTTTTATTACGTAAAACTTTACAGTAGAGATCATAGCCAAATCCTGTGACATACTTATCTCCATGTGAGATGGCCACTTTTTTTTCATTTAGTTTAAACAAGATGGGCTGTTGTTCTCTGGTATATACTTGTATATCCGGAAAAAGTTCAGTCAAACAAAAATCATGGTTCCCTTCAAAGTAATGAATTTCTAATTTTCGTGAAAGTGTTTGTAGGAGTAATATGGCTTCTGATGAAAAAGTTTTGATGTACTCGTTGTATCCAAAGAGCAGATCAAAATTATCTCCCATCAAAAAGAGTTGTGGCGTTTGTATCTCTCCACTCTCAAGCTTTTTCAGTAAGTCTAAAAAAGCATCTCCATGATGAGGGTAATGTGAGTCAGCTATGAAAAGTGCTTGCTCTTTTATAGTTATCATATTATTTACTATGATTCACTATTACGGCATGTAGGCAATAGTTGGGATACCCATACCTTCATCATATCCACACATCAAGTTTGCAGCTACAAGTGCTTGTGAACTTGCTCCACGCAAAAGATTGTCTATAGCAGAGCTAACAAAAAGTGCATTGCCGTTTTTAGCTGCAAAGATGTCACAGAAATGTGTACCTGCTGTACTTTTTATATCTACAGGTGTTTCACGTATACGAATGAACGGGTCATTTGCATAGTGTTTTTTCAACACTTCAAGTGGATCGATATCTTCTTTTAAAGTCGCATACACAGAGACCAACTCACCACGTGTCTCTGGAATGTGATGAGGCACAAAATTGACGTTCATTTTAGCACCGTGAACCTTTTCTATCTTCTCTGCTATCTCCGGTCCATGACGGTGCTTGAGTGGATTATAGGCAAATATGTTGTCATTGACCGTCACAAAATGTGTCGTTTCACTTAACTTCTTCCCTGCCCCACTCACACCAGACTTTGCATCTACAAAAAGAGGTGCATCTGTATCAATGTACGGTATGAACGGTAAGATACCAAGTAGTGTTGCCGTAGGATAACACCCTGGACCAGCAGCAAGTTTAGCACCTTTCAACTCTTCTCTATAATACTCAATAAGTGCATAGGTAGCATCATCTAAATGTGCTTTGTCTTCATGCGCACAATAATGTTCTTCATAAGTATCAAGATCTAAACGATAATCCGCAGAGAGGTCCACTACTTTTACATCTTTGTCTAAAAGCTCTTTTGCAAAGCCCATGGACGCTTTATGAGGGAGTGCAAGAAAAACGAGTTCACAACGTTCAGCCACAGAAGCAGCATCTGCTTTTTCTACAGGAAGGCTAATGACATCTACCAATGAAGGATGCAATTGCTCTATCATCGTGTCACCTTGTGTAGTGGCAAGATAGGTCAATTGAAATCCACCATGGGATACTAACATTTTAACCAGTTCAAGCCCCGTATATCCACTGGCTCCTACAACACCTACTTTTACCATCTCCAACCCTTTTAATCTAGTATGATCTCTTTGTAAGAGATTTCTTCAATGTCATATGTTCTTTTACCGCTAGGTAGTGTAAGCGATACTTCATCACCCTCTTCTTTACCTATAAGTACTCGTGCCATAGGTGACTGGATAGAGATCAAGCCTTTTGTAGGATTTGATTCTGTACCACCGACAATAGTATAACTTATCTCTTCATCAGTATTTTGATCTGTAAGCTGTATAGTTGAACCAAAACTCACTCTGGTATGTGCTAAAGTTGAAGGATCTACAACCTGTGCACGTCCTACGATATCAGTAAGTTCTGCAATACGTGCTTCCATAAGACCTTGTTTCTCTTTTGCTGCATGATACTCAGCATTTTCTTTCAGGTCACCCTGTGCTCTTGCTTCATCAATGATGGCAGCGATGACACCCCGTTCAGTCGTTTTAAGTTGTTCTAGTTCTTCTGAAAGTTTGGTATAGGTTACTCTTAACATCGGCTCTTTTTGCACGATAATTCCTTTTAAAATAATGAATTAATATCTAATTGTATGTATTATACCAAAAAGGTTATAATAGCGGTAAAATAATAGACTGTATTTACAACTTAAAATGAAGTCTACATATAAAGCATAAAACATGAAGCAAATATTAATCACCAATGACGACGGTTTCGAGTCTGAAGGACTTGAAGCACTTGTAGAAGCACTCAAACCTTTAGGTCATGTTTCTGTAGTCGCTCCAACGACAGAAAAATCAGCCTGTGGACACTCACTGACACTCACAAGACCTCTCAATTTTGTAGAAGTCAAAGAAGATTTTTACAAACTGGATGATGGTACCCCTACAGATTGTATTTTTCTTTCTCTCAACAAGCTTTTCACTAAAGAAAACAGACCGGACATTGTTATCTCCGGTATCAATATCGGATCAAACATGGGCGAGGATATCACCTACTCCGGAACTGCATCTGCTGCTATGGAAGCTGTACTACAAGGTATTCCTGCCATTGCTATCTCACAAGTCTATAAAAACCATGGTGAGAGCATCAAAGAGTTAGGTTATGGTTTAGCACAAGAGAGTATCGTAACACTTGTAGAAAAAATATTTGCCAATGATTTTCCCCTGCCTTCACGTAAATTTTTAAATATCAATATTCCACCTCTTCCAAGCTCAGAGTGTAAAGGGTTCAAAGTCACACGTGCAGGAAATCGTCTCTATGGACACCATGCTGAAGTACACCATAATCCACGAGGTAAAGAGTACTATTGGATAGGATTACCTTCTTTAGGGTGGATGGAGACACAAGGTCATGTTACGGACTTTGAAGCTATTAATGACGGCTATGTTTCTATCACACCTGTACACTTGGATATGACAAGCTATGATGATATCAGATCTTTGGATGAGTGGCTATGAGATTTACAAGATGCCGTATGCTCTTTGGAGATGAAGACTTTGAAAAATTGAAAAAAGCCAAGATACTCATACTGGGCATTGGCGGTGTAGGCTCTTATGCTCTGGACTGTCTTTACCGTTCAGGTGTCAATGACATTACCATCTTGGACTATGATGTGTACGATGAGACCAACCAAAACCGACAAATAGGTTCAGAAGCTGTAGGGATGGTAAAAGTAGATCGTCTTCAAGAACTTTATCCTGGTGTTAAAACCATACATCAGCAAATGACTGTAACATGGGTAAAAGAGTTTGATTTTGAGCCTTATGATATCATCATAGATGCTGCAGACACAACCAAAGTCAAGATAGAAGTAGCTAAAAAATGTTACAAAAAACTCATTATGGCATTGGGTTCAGCCAAACGTTATGATACCAACAAAATAGAAGTAGCCTCCATCTGGAAGACCCATGGTGATGCACTCGCACGTAAAATACGTAATGAACTCAAAAAAGAAAAGTTTGACAGAAACTTTACTGTCGTATTTTCACCAGAAGAAGATAAGTGTAAAGAAAAAGGTTCTTGTGTGGCTGTGACAGGAGCTGTAGGTCTAACTGTTTGTTCTGAAGCGATAAAAAGGATCATTAAATAGTTTTCTAATAACTCTTATCTAGTATTAAAGACTCGAATATATTTAGACTTATTAACAGAAAACAAGTCTTCAGATTGATTGGGGACAGCTTATAAAACATACCCTAATGGAAGGTTTTATAAGGTTTTTAGTGGAAGGCTGTATATTTATGCTCTACAAACGTCGCTACAGCGAGAAACGTTATAAAATATGTTAGATTATAAGGTTTTCATTATTATATATTGTACGCTATGTTTTCTATAGTCTCAAGTTTTTAAGTCGTAGAGAGTTTGCTATGACAGAAACGGATGAAAAACTCATTGCCGCTGCGGCAATAACTGGAGACAAGAGTATTCCAAAGACTGGATACAGAACACCCGCTGCAATAGGTACACCAATAGAATTATAGATAAATGCAAAAAACAGATTTTGGCGAATATTTTTCATCGTTCCTTTACTGAGTTTTATGGCTCTGACGATACCTATCAGATCTCCCTTAACCAAAGTTACGCCTGCACTTTCCATAGCTACATCTGTTCCTGTACCCATTGCAATACCCACATGTGCCTTGGCTAAAGCGGGTGCATCATTTACACCATCACCTGCCATAGCCACTACTTTACCCTCTGCTTGTAATTCTGATACTATTTTAGACTTCTCTTCTGGAGAAACATCCGCTTGAACTCTGTCAATATTGAGTTTATTTGCTACTGCTTGCGCTGTTGTTTTATTGTCACCAGTAAGCATTACTACTTTGATACCTTGTGCATGTAGTTGCTCCATAGCTTCAGGCGTTGTTTCCTTAATAGGATCCATCACGCCCACTACACCAGCAGCTTTTCCATCTAATGCTATGAGCATTACAGTTTGTCCCTCTTTTCGGTACTTTTCAGAGAGCGTTGGTAAATTGCCCGTTTTTATACCTAAGCCTTCAAGTAGTTTATAATTTCCTATGGCTACCCTTATCCCATCTACAGCACCCGTTACACCTTGCCCTGTGACAGAGTTAAAATCTTCTGTTTTACTTAAATGCAATCCACGCTCTTTTGCACCTTCTACTATGGCTTCTGCCAAAGGGTGTTCACTGGACTGTTCAATCGTTGCGACTGCGGAAAGTAGGATATCTTTATCTACTCCATCTTCTACTTCCACTGTTACAAGTTTAGGCTTTCCTTCGGTAAGGGTACCTGTTTTGTCGACCACAAGCGTATCAACTTTTTCTAAAATTTCCAATGCCTCTGCATTTTTTATAAGTACCCCCACAGAAGCACCTTTACCTGTACCCACCATGATAGAAACGGGCGTTGCAAGCCCCAAAGCACAAGGACAAGCGATGATGAGTACTGCTACAGCACTCACAATTGCATACGCCAATCGTGGCTCTGGTCCTAAAATATACCAGCTAAAAAATGCCAACAGTGCGATGAAAACAACAATAGGCACAAAATAGCCTGAAACCACATCTGCCAATTTTTGAATAGGTGCACGAGAACGCTGTGCATGGGCTACCATATCTACAATTTGGGAGAGTAATGTATCTGCACCAACCTTCTCCGCTTTCACAAGTAGTGATCCCGTTGCATTGACAGTAGCGCCTATCACTTTGTCACCTTCTTTTTTTACAACAGCTATAGATTCTCCTGTGACCATAGACTCATCGATATTACTTTCACCTTCTGTCACCACACCATCAATGGGTATCTTGTCCCCTGGACGAATACGTAGCACATCACCTACTTGTACATGTTCTAAAGGTATATCTTCTTCACTTCCATCTTCTCTAACGATACGAGCGGTATTAGGGGCTAAACCTAAAAGCATTTGTATGGCTGTATTGGTTTGTGAGCGTGCACGAAGTTCAAGAACCTGTCCCAGCAGTACTAATGTCACGATGACTGTGGCAGCTTCAAAGTAGACATCTACTAGCCCGCTATCCATTTTCATTGCTGGTGGAAATATCTGAGGTAAAAACAAGGCCACCATACTGTAAAGCCATGCGGTACCCACACCTAGTGCTATCAGCGTAAACATATTGAGGTTCCAACTGCGCACAGAGTTCACTCCACGAACAAAAAATGGCCAACCACCCCAGAGTACCACTGGTGTAGCCAAAGCAAACAT
Source organism: Sulfurovum sp. (assembly GCF_041562805.1). Classification (GTDB taxonomy): domain Bacteria; phylum Campylobacterota; class Campylobacteria; order Campylobacterales; family Sulfurovaceae; genus Sulfurovum. The sequence continues at coordinate 13,894 of NZ_JBFFOH010000007.1, forward strand.
GATCCACTGCACAAAAGACATAGAGAGCCACAAAGGTAACAATGAAGGCATTAGGTCTGCTGTCATTGCTAAGATAAATACAGGCAAAGCCAGTACTGCACTTACTTTAAAGCGGCGGTTCATATCATTAAGTTCTTCATTTTCCACATCACCTTGCACTATCATAGGTTCAAGTGCCATTCCACATATAAGACATGTGCCTGGTCCTTTTTGTTGGATTTCTGGATGCATAGGACAGGTATAAAGTGTATCTGTGTTTTCACTTGTTTTATCTTGCTGATTTTCACTACTCCATTTTTTTACTTTAATATATTCTTGAGGATCTTCATTAAATTTATGCTGACAACTTTGTGAACAAAAGTAATATATGGTTGATGAATGTACTGTATGGAATTTAGAATCTGTTGAAGTACCCATGCCGCAAACAACATCTTTTACTACAGTAGCCACCATATCTCCTTTCTGTGTCTAATATCCTTGATAATAATATTAAAGTGTGTAAATAGCGTGCAAGATATATATAGGTACAGTCTATTTTTTGCATCCTCTACGGCTTTAGTTCTTGAGATAAAGGGCAAAATCTATTGATCTATTATTATGTCATACAAGATTAACTATGCACATTAATTACACGCAATTATTCTATACTGCAACTAAGAAGATCTTAGAAAGGATAAAAATGAATTATATAGGTCATGGTTGGGGTATAGGATTTGGTATGTGGTTAATATTGATATTGTTTGGGGCTCTTATCTTCTATTTTTTGAAAGAGACTAATAAGAGTGGAGACAAACACGCATCCGCACAGGATATACTTGATATGCGTTATGCGAAAGGTGAAATAGATACACAAGAGTATGAAGAGAAATCCAATGCACTCAAAAAATAATCCAAAACCTTATAAAATATATAATTTTATAAGGTTTTGGTCAAAGAAAATATCGAGTCGCTATCGTATTACCTTTGGGATATAGAGTAAATGGGCAATCAAAACAATTGTGATCAAGTTTTGAAAGTGTTATCGAGTTTATTAAATAAACCTATCTTATGGCATTGAAAATTGATAGTTTGGATCAAGCATATTTTTGTTGAAATAGCTTGCTTTTTCAAACTCTATAATATTGGTTCCAATATTGGGAACCAATGGAAACATCGAAGCCAAATCCCTAACTATCGTTCTGGATAAATGTAACTTTTGCTCAATAGTTCGACCTTCCATGATATTGGCAAATACATGAATAAAATCTTCCTTTTTATCTCCCGTAGAATAATGCTTAAAAAAATTAACTCTTACTTTGACATCATTCTTATGAAATAAATCACTTGAAACAGCAGAACTATGGACTTGTTCAATTATCTCTTCTTTAGAATGTGATGCTAAAGTACCTTCTGAACAATCTAGTATAAAATGTGGCATTTCACCCCTTTTGTAAATTTAATTCTTAAAAAAATTATTATAATGCTCTTCTAATCTTCTTTTTGTGTTTTCTATTTTATTTTTAAAATGTTCATTATTGATAAGTTCGTCTACATATAATTTTGCAAGTTTATTTCTCAATTTTTGATGTTTTGGAAAATACTCTTGGATGAGGAAATAAGCATAATGTGCTAAATCGCTATTGCCCATAAATTGATGATTATTCTCACCTCTTTTAACAACAGCACAGGTAAGACCATTTCGTATTGCATCAACGATGCTATTGTTTGTTTTTTCTTTTGCAAAGACTATAGTAAACCTTTCAAGTGCATCATGATCAATGTCATGTGCATCTGTGTTACCCATAGGAGCTAAATACTTATGTTTATTTTTTATCTCCAGATAGGTCAAAGATGCCAGATTGTTAACTTCTTCTTTTTTATTAATATCTACAATCACTTCAATTCCATCAAGATGTGAGTTCTCAAGCATCTCTTTATAAAGTGGCTGATGTAAATGGTATTTTAAATCATGGTAAATCCAGTTTGGATGACATAATATTGAGATGCCATCGGCTTCTTTTATTTTATCGATTGCCCAAATATTTCTAGCGTAATGCAATGGATCAATATTTTTCCCAACTAAATCTTTTTTGATATTTTCTGCTATCTCTTCTAATTCCTTTTCATAAACAACGGTATCTCGTCTCTGGTTTTCAATAGATTTATTTGCATTGATACTTAACATATGACCATTGCCTTTTGGCTTTGAAAGATCACCTTTCCCAACACTAACCTCTTCTCCTGGCAAAACTAAAATATCAATATTTGCTTCTTTAACTTTTTTTATTGCTTTTAGTGAGCCTTCATAGTAGTCGTGATCAGTTATACTCATGAAGTCCATACCCAACTCTAAAGAATTCAAACACATCGCTAGAGGAGTTCTCTTACCATCTGAATAGATAGTATGCATATGTAAATCGCCCTTTAATGGTTTTAGATTAATCATATTTTTAGCTAGACAATATAGATTAAGCGTTTTTGATTCTTTATAAGTGAAATTGACGTTTACAACAAATTCACCAATATATAACATGGTATATGTAAAAAGAATATTATTGTTTTCTATTTTATATTCAACGGTATCTCTATGAAAATAGTCATTTTTTGAAAAGAGTTCAATTGATTGAATGTTAGTAGTGTCTTTTAAATTTAAAACATAATTGATTGTTTTGTCTTGTTCTATAACATTTGGGCTTATTCTCATTTGAATTCCTTTAGTATCTATCCATGATAGCATACAAAAGAGAAATTATCATTTGGTAACACTATAATCAAACTTTAAATGTGTTATAAAGGTTAACAGAACCTCAGTAGACATATTGATACAAAAAAGCGTGGTAAAGTTCCTGGAACTGACTAAACTTATACAAAAGCAGCACATACTACGACTAAATTTAAAATGGCTAAACACTTAAAGTAACAGTAACATATGATTTACCCTTTTTTACTATAATAAACAAAAAGGAACCCAAGGTATGTCCAACATGTCTAATGATCATAACATACTACGTAGTATACATATCTTTTTTTGGATAATTATAGGAATGGGTATCATCCTTTTTTTTATTCCACGCTTTGAAAACTATTTGGTAAAAATGACAGCCAAACCTCAGGATATCACAGCAAGAGGAGATTTGTCTGATTTAGAAAAAACCAATATAGAGATCTTTCGTCAAGCTAGTCCTTCAGTGGTCTATATCACTACCCTTTCAGATATGGTCAACTTATGGACGAGGGACATCACGCGCATACCCAGAGGTACAGGTTCGGGATTTATCTGGGATAGACATGGACATATTATCACCAACTATCACGTCTTGCAAGGTGCTTCGGTAATACGTATACGCTTGAGTGACCAACGTACCTTTAATGCTGTTTTAGTCGGGGCAAGTCCAAATCATGATATTGCTGTACTGCGTATGCCAATCGTATCCAATATGCCTTCTGCATTGCCTATCGGAACAAGCCATGACCTTCAGGTCGGACAGATGATGTATGCCATTGGAAATCCTTTCGGATTGGACCAAACACTCACTACAGGTATCGTCTCTGCACTGAACCGAAGTCTCTACAATGACAACGGCTCACAGATCAAAGGACTTATCCAAACTGATGCAGCGATTAACCCTGGTAATTCAGGTGGTCCCTTACTAGACAGTGCTGGACGTCTGGTAGGGATCAATACTGCAATCTACAGCCCTTCTGGGGCTTATGCTGGTATAGGACTTGCTGTACCGGTAGATACGGTCAACCGTATCGTACCACAGCTTATCGCACATGGAAAATATGAAAGACCAAAGCTAGGGATCACCATCGATAATGAACTCAATAAGCTTATCACTGACCAATACGGTATAAAAGGTGTAGCGGTCATCGAAGTACAACAAGGCTCATCCGCTGAGGCTGCAGGGCTTAAAGGAGTAGAAAGGATGGACAAAGCTCATCTTCTAACCGGTGATATTATCCTAGGTATTGATGGACATGAAATAGAAGATATCAATACACTACTTAGCACCTTGGAAAAGTATCAAATCGGTGACAGGATCAAACTAAGATATTTACGTGAAAAGAAAGAAAACACGATATCACTTATTTTAAAATAAGTCTTTGCGATAAAAAATAGTATACTTTTCTATGGCTATACATCAAGAGACGATCACACTATCACCAAAGTCCAAAGGTTTTCATCTCATTACCCCAGAAATAGAAAAAGCTCTGCTTTCAATGCCATCCATTGAGAGAGGACTTTTACACCTTTTTATCAAGCACACTAGCGCTTCACTTAGCATCAATGAAAATGCCGATCCAAGTGTGCGTGAGGATATGGAAAACTTTTTTACCGATATCGCTGATGAAAAGCCCTACTATATCCACACCTACGAAGGATCGGACGATATGCCAGCACACATCAAATCTTCAATGCTTGGAAATTCACTATCCATTCCAATTACAAACGGTAGGATGAATCTTGGTACTTGGCAGGGGATAGAGAATACGGCGGAAACCGCCGTATTGTAGTTACATTATATGGTTAAATACTTACTTTAACTTTCTATTCCTAGCGGCTAAAACTGTCAATACAAATAATACTGCCACTGCATAGTAAACCCACATAGGGATAGGTACTGGATCACCTGCGGCATATGAATGTAACCCTGAGAGATAATAGTTTACCCCAAAGTATGTCATGAGTACTGTAGAGTATGCCCAAGTTGATGCTACATTATAAGTGAAGTTTGACTTCATTGACGGTAAGAATCTTAGGTGAAGTACCGTTGCATAGATAAGTATCGTCACTGCAGCCCAGGTTTCTTTTGCATCCCAACCCCAGTAACGTCCCCAACTTTCATTTGCCCAGACACCACCAAGGAAGTTTCCTATCGTCAACAAGAAAAGACCTATGATCAGTCCCATTTCTGAAAGGTTTGTCAATTCTTTAATAGAACGGTCGATATTCTCATTACCATTTTTCCCTCTCATAATATACAATATAAGTACCAAGAGTGATAAGATGGATCCTAGTCCCAAGAAACCATCACCAGAAATGATCGTTGCCACGTGTATCATCAGCCAGTATGACTTGAGTACCGGTACAAGGTTGGTTATCTCCGGATTGATAAAGTTCATATGTGCAACAGCCATTGTCACACCTGCTAAAATTGCTGTACCGGCTAAAGCAAATGGGGAACGTCTTGCCAACACGATCCCTGCAAATACCGTAGAAGCTGCTATAAATACAATAGACTCATAAGCATTTGACCATGGAGCATGTCCTGCGATATACCAACGAATTCCCAGTCCAACAATATGCATAGCAAATCCGATAATGAGAACAGTCAATGCCACACGCATGATCCACTTCATTGAAAATGCAGGTTTAATGACATTGATAAATGCAAAGATAAGAAGTATTACCCCGAGTAAAAGATAAAGTGGAACAAGCTTACCAAATAGTCCAAATTTATTGTATTTGATCTCCATATCTATGTGATTTTCACTTGGGATCACTGCTGAACCATATTCTTCCTGGTATTTTCGAATACCTCTCAATGCGATATCAGCATTTGCCCAATTACCAGTTTTAAGTCCCTCTCCTACCATTTGGAAATAAACTGAAATACTCATTCTCACAAGATCAGCCTGCTCTTTAGGAAACTCTTTGAGTGCATCCATTGGTGCCATCCATTTGTTATTGACATCATTGGGTTTAGGATAGACACGTAAAAGAGAGCCCTGATACGCCATAAAAGCAACATTGACCCTTTCATCTATTTTGAGAAGTTCTTTATCGTATTGTGTCTTCTCAAGTGGCTTCTTTTGACTGGCTTCTGTCACCGCTGCAAAGATCTTGTAACTGTTATCTGTCTGAGCAAAGAAGTCTGTAAACTTTGCATATTTTGTATTTTCAGGAAGGCCTATTGTTACAGCGATCTTTTTATGCCCTACTTTTATCATCGGTACATTTTGATACAGTTCAGGTTGCATGATCATACCAAGTAACATTTGCGTAGGTTCAAGTTTATATAGTATTGATCTTCCTGTGATCTTAGCAACAACTTCATGTGCAACCGTATCCATAGGTTTCATACGTCCCTGATGATCCTGTACAGCAATTTTTCCAAAGTTTCGTGCATGTTCTGCATCATAAGACTGCATTGCTTTTAGCACTGGTTCATCTACAGTCGGTGCTGCTGCATTCAGATTTTGTGGGCTAAGTGCCAAAAGTGCTACGAAAGCTACTGCAGCCGTAGATGCCTGCAGTTTTTTTGCTCCCTTAAGCAGCTTTTGGAATCTTCCAGTAGGTGCAAACAGAGACCAGATCATCCCGAGAGTGAGTAAAATATATCCGATGTACGTAGGCCATGTTCCAGGATCATGGTTGACTGAGAGTACGGTTCCTTTTTCATCCTGATCATAAGAGGACTGGAAGAAACGATAGTTTCTATGGTCAAGTATATGGTTCATATAGATCTTATATGGCATATTGATATTTTGTTCTTTATCTATAAGTACTACATCACTTGAGTAAGATGCAGGTGTCATAGAACCCGGGTAGCGTTCTAACTCAAAGTTGTCTAATTTAATAGAGAATGGCAGTTTTATCACCTTGGCCCCTACACTCATATCTACATGTACACCATTAAAGTCCAAATGTTTTGTTTTACCTGTTCTACCTTGGTACGGTCTAGTAGTAATGATCTTACTTTTATCCCCTACACTCACTTTCCATTGCATATATTCAGCCTGACCTCTTTGAACCTTTATGTCGTGAGAGTCTAACTTTACGATTGCTTTTTCATGTACATCTTTTAGAACGATCGCATTCGCTCCAAAACGGTATAACATTCTGTTTTTAAATTCATTTTCTCCTGCATTTAATTCTGCAGAGCTTCTATCATTCATATTAAGTGTTTGAAGTGCAAAAGGGAAGTGTACATTATAACCAGTACCTTCGTCTTTTATGAGGAAAGTTGGCTTATTAGTTGTAGGTTCTGTATCATACCCCACATAAAAACCGCCAAAGTCTTTTCTTTCTCCTTTAGCTAAGTAATATATTTCACCTTTTTGGCCTGTTGATATTTTCAATTCTAAGAGCTTTTTTCCATCTGGAGAGGCTATCGCTTGTTCGTGTGCAGTTGGTAAATACTTAAGTAATTCTACCTTGACTTCTTTGTCTCCTACAGAAAGGGTCTTTATTAAACTGTTACTCGTCATCGTAGAGAAATAGAGTTCTTTCTCGAACACTGTACTTTTGTCACCTTGGGTCGCATTGATCTGTAAAACTTTTACATCTGATACCATTGTATGGCTTGAATCACCTTCACGTATATGCATCACACCTTCATACCCTATATAGCGTGTGATAAGTGCACCTAAAGCGATGACAATAAATGAGAAATGGAAGAGGAAAACAGCTGGTTTTGTTTTCCAGGATTTGTACTTGATAATGTTATAGACAAGAATAGCCACAAAATAGCCCAAAAAGACTTCAAACCATTGTGCTTTGTAGATCAGTGCCTGAGCTGTTTGCGTACCATAATCATTTTCTATAAATGTTGCAATACCTACCAATACACCAAAAGCAAACAACATAAACACAGCCATTTTCATGGAAAAAACATACTTCATCTCTTATATCCCCTTGTACCATTTAAGTAAAAAGATTATATCTGATGTTTGCTAACCGAATGTTAATTGGCATACACTAATTCTTATTATTAAATTAATGCCGTATGGGTGTTACATTAAGAGACCGTTATTAGAGTTCAATAACGACACGAAACCCGATAAAATAATTCTTACCCCCTGAACCTAGGTTGATACGAGAAGTACTCGAGCATTTGTCAGCATCTGCATTGTAGGAACCCCCACGCAATACTCTACCTTTTTCATTGGGTATTTTATATGCACTGCCATCTGTAGGGGTGTTTTCATAACTTTCACTATACCAGTCTGTACACCATTCCCATACATTACCGTGCATGTCATACAGTCCCCAGGCATTTGGTTTTTTTGTGCCAACATTATGCGTTACACCTTCTGAATTGTCCTTGTACCAAGCATACTCACCAAGTAGTGATTCATCCTCACCGAAAGAGTACTTTGTTGCACTTCCTGCTCTACAGGCATACTCCCATTCTGCTTCAGTAGGTAGTCTGTACTTTTTGCCTTCGCGCTCACTTTTCCAATTACAATATACTTTGGCATCTGCCCATCGTACCCGACGTACCGGTACATCAAAACCAAGATGTTCATGCCGTTCAACCGGTACGTCAGCACCAGTTGCCTGCGCAAAGAGCATATAGTCTTCAACTGTTACAAGGTACTTAGACATCGCTATATCATAATCTATGTGTACTTCATGAGATGGTTTTTCTCTGTCTCTTGCATCTGTATTATCTGTCCCCATGAAAAAGCTTCCGCGGGGAAGAGGAATAAAGTTATCGTTATTCACTATTTTAACTCTCCCCATGAATTACCCACACTGACAGAACACTCCAATGGAACATCCAATTCTAAAACATTCTCCATCGTATGCACAAAACGCTTAGAGATCTCTTCTACTTTGTCTTCTTTCACTTCAAAGATGAGTTCATCGTGTATCTGTAAAAGCATATATGCATCTAAGTTCTCTTCACGTATCATCGTATCTATCTCATTCATAGAGAGTTTTATAAGGTCTGCTGCCGAACCTTGAAAAACTGTATTGACTGATTCACGCATAAAAGCTGCTTTTTGCATACCGTTGGCACTCTCATAGTCAAATATACGTCTTCTTTTAAGTATCGTTTCTACATAGCCGTCGATCTTGACACGTTCCTGTATACCTTCTAGAAAATTCTTCACAGTAGGAAATGATGCAAAATAATTCGTGATGATCTCTTTAGCCTCACTCGAAGAGATACCCAGTTCATCAGAGAGTTTTTTCGGACCCATTCCATAGAGTAAACCAAAGTTCACAGACTTTGCAAAATTACGCTTCTCTTTAGCCTCTTCTTCTCCAAACAATATAATAGAAGTAGCCAGGTGAATATCAACACCGTTTTTGAACGCTTCCATCAGAGCAGCATCTTTTGAAAAGTGCGCAAGTAAACGTAGTTCTATCTGAGAGTAATCTATACTCACCAACTTATACCCCTCTTTGGCCACAAAAGCTTCCCTTACAGAACGCCCTAGTGCAGAACGAACAGGTATATTCTGCAAGTTTGGATCACGTGAGCTCAAACGTCCTGTTGCGGTTCCTGTTTGTACAAAAGAAGTATAGATACGACTTTGCTCATCTGCATTTGCAAGTTTGAGTAAAGGGTCGACATAAGTAGAGAGTATCTTCTGATATTCACGGTACTCGAGGATCTTTTCTATAATAGGATGTTCTCCTAACAGCGAACTCAATACAGCTTCATTTGTACTATACCCCGTCTTGGTTTTCTTTCCACCTTTTAGTCCTAGCTGTTGAAACAGTACTACACCCAACTGTTGTGTAGACTTGATATTAAATTCAGATCCACTGAGTTCATAGATCTCTGAAGTTAAAGTGGCCAAGTCTTCACTTAACGTTTTTTGTAATGCTTCTAACTTAGAAGGATCTATCTTAATACCTAAACGTTCCATACGCATGAGTACATTCATAAACGGATACTCTACATTTTTAGCTTCTTTTAAAAGATGTGTAAGAGAAGAGAGTTCCATCTTCTTTTTAATTGCTCCATAGAGTAGATAAGTCATCCATGCATCTTCAGCCGCATAAAAAGTAGCATCATCGATAGCTACTGCAGAGAAATCTTCTCCCTTTTTTACCATCTCTTTAAATGGTTTCATCTCATATTTGAAAAATGTCTTGGCAAGCGTATCAAGTCCTACTTTGGTTCCGGGATTTGAAAGCCATGCCATGATCATCGTATCGGCATACGGTATGATCGGTTCCATATCAAACTGGTTATAGAGTAATGAAAAGTCAAATTTTAGATTTTGTCCCACTATCTGAAATGTAAGTAGTTTTTTAAGTGCTGTTATCGCATCATCAAGACTGACTTGTTCTTCCACACCCAGATAATTATGTCCTACTGGTACATAGTATGCTTTCTGCCCATCAAAACAAAAGCTGAACCCTACCATCTTTGCTACTTTTGTGTCTAGTCCTGTTGTCTCTGTGTCAAAAGCGACTATAGCATCTTTCTCTATGCTCTCTATCACACTTGTTAACTTCTCTTGGGTGTCTAAAGTGACTGCTTCAAAACTAAGCATTGAACTTTTTGGTTTTTCCATGATTTCACAGTCTGTCTCTTCCATCCCTACTTTTGCTCTTTTGATGGCTTGTTTCATCTCATAATGTTCAAACTCTTCGATGAGGCATGAAAGGTAATTTTTATCTTCAAATACAAAGCTTTCGACATCCATATCTTTAAATACATCCGTACTCATAGTTACCAGTTCACGAGATAAAAAAGCCTTCTCTTTACTCTCTATAAGAAGTTTCTGTATACGTGGTGTTCCGCAGTTCTCTATGTCTTCATAAATGGCTTCAAGCGTATGATACTGATTTATAAGTTTCGCCGCACCTACTTTTCCTATCCCTTTCACACCTGGGATATTGTCTGAACTGTCCCCTAATATAGCTTGAAAATTAATGAAGTCTTTAGGGTATACACCAAATTTATCTACACATGCCTGTTCATCTACCTCTTGTTTTTTTACAGAATCATACATTACCACTACACCATCATCAATCATTTGATACAGATCTTTATCATGTGAGACAATACGTACTTTCAAACCTTGTTCTCTAGCAAACTTTGTTACTGTTGTGATGACATCATCTGCTTCAAATCCTTCACGTGAAAGATTGGCAAACCCCATCTGTTCTATCCACTCTATAGCAATAGGAAGTTGTTTGAGTAAATCTTCCGGTGGGGCATCACGGTGAGCCTTATATTCAGGATAAAGATCATTACGGAATGTTCTACCTTTTGCATCAAGTGCAAAAACCAGATAATCAGTACTATGGTCACGATGTAAAGAGTCCACAAGGTTCGCAAAACCAGTTAAGAGGCCGGTAGGAAAACCTTCAGAGTTACGTAGAGGAGGAAGTGCGAAGTATGAACGAAAAAAGAAGCCGAATGTATCTATAATTGTAATGGTTTTCAAAAGTTAGCCTAGTTTTTTATGTATTCTAGCCTATATAGAGTTAGAAGTCGCTCATATTTGATTTTTCAGTTAATAATAATTAGTTGACAAAAATCTGACATTTTTTCGTTATAATACTTTTTTTAGAGAAACTAATAAAGCCAAACTATTTGCGAAGATAGGACGGAAAGCTACGGATCTCCTGTTAGACAGCCGGGTTACTCAAATTAAACACTCAAAATATTTGAGTTGTATTAGGTAGAGGAGTAATTTATGAACAACAATCGTACAATGCATGCTACAATGGCACATCCAAAACGTGAAGGTCCTATAAGATCACCTAAAAACTTTGCTCAAAAAGAAGTTGATTTAGCCGAAACACCTCTCTTCTTTCCTGAAGGTTATGAAAAAATATTTATAGCCATATACTTTGTTACACTCCCCTATATAGCTGGTCTAATGTTTCTTTTCTTTTATGTTGCAGAAGGGTCACCAGAACTCTTTTTATCTCTTAATGAAGAGTCTTCTTTTATGTTAACATGGGCTATAGGATATGAAATTATAGCAGGGCTTATCATTCTTTGGATCATCAAAATGTCTCTTGGTTTTGCCAATGCAAATCGACAACCAAGTTCAAAACAGTTTCGTAGACCATAACCTGCCGATACTGTTTCCAACACTCTCTTACTTTAACTCTTTCAGCAAATATTCACCCGTATAAGAACCTGTCTCTTTATATTCTCTGGCCAGTTTTTCAGGTGATCCTGTAGCGATGATAAGTCCACCTTTATTTCCACCCTCTGGTCCCATATCTATGATGTAGTCTGCATTTTTAACCATATCAAGATTATGCTCTATGACCACCACTGAGTTACCCAATTCTACCAAGTGGTGTAACACACCCGTAAGTCTGTCCACATCTGCGAAGTGAAGTCCTGTAGTAGGTTCATCCAAAATATAAAGTGTTTGACCCGTATCTTTACGACTCAATTCTTTACTCAGCTTAATACGCTGTGCTTCTCCACCCGAAAGTGTCGTTGCATTTTGTCCCAAAGTAATATAGTCAAGTCCTACATCTGTCAATGTTTTGAGTTTCACAGCAATCGCAGGAATTGCTTTAAAGAATTCCAATGCTTCACCTACACTCATACCAAGCACATCTGAGATAGATTTACCTTTGTACAATACCTCTCGTGTCTGTGCATTGTAACGTGTCCCATCACAAGCATCACAACTTACCTGTACATCAGGTAAGAAGTGCATCTCTATCTTGATCTGCCCGTCTCCTTGACACTTCTCACAACGACCGCCTTTAACATTGAAAGAAAAACGTCCTATCTTATAGCCACGGAGTTCTGCTTCCTTGGTTTGTGCAAAGAGTTTACGTATCTCATCCCTGATCCCTGTATAGGTTGCAGGGTTTGAACGTGGTGTTCTTCCTATAGGACTCTGATCAAGATAGATGACCTTATCGAGTTTCTCAAGCCCAGTGATCTCAACACCATCGACTTTATTGACCTTTCTGGCATGGTTAAGTAGTTCTCTTGCCACAGGAAGTAAGGTTTGAAGGATTAGTGAACTTTTTCCACTACCACTTACACCGGTGATACATACAAAGTTTTGTAAAGGGATCTTCGCATCAAGGTTCACAATATTATTCAATGTAACATTTTTGATCTCTATCCACTCTTTTTGAGGGTTATCATGAGAGTAAGAGATCACCTTTCTACCATACATATAATCAGCCGTCAGTGTCTTAGCTTTTTCAAGTTTTTTTGCATCTCCAGCAAAAACCACTTCACCCCCGAACTCCCCAGCTCCAGGACCGATATCAATGATATAGTCTGCTGCCAAAATGGTCTCTTTGTCATGTTCTACAACGATGACCGAGTTTCCTTTTTCACGTAAAGAGTTGAGTGTACGTATGAGCTTCATAGTATCACGTTCATGAAGTCCTATGCTTGGTTCATCCAATACATACATTACACCCGTAAGCCCTGAGCCTATCTGTGAAGCGATACGTATACGCTGTGCTTCTCCTCCTGAAATACTTCTTGCATCACGACTCAGTGTGATATATCCTAATCCCACATCATGTAAGAAATAAAGTCTTTCATACAGTTCTTTCAGTATGGATTCGGCTATCATCTTTTGCTGTTCAGTTAAATGTGAAAAACTCTCTTTGTCTGAAAAATAAGCATACGATTTTTCTATAGGCATATCAATGATATCAGCAATATTTTTACCTTCTATTTTTACCGCTAAAGAACGTGGTCTGAGACGGTGTCCATCACACTTGTCACACACTTTCTCTGTCATATATTCAGAAAGATCTTTCTCCTCTTTGAACATATCATGTGCAAACTTGACCACACCTGGCCACTCACGTTTGAGTTTATGACGTTTCCATAAAAAGTCTACCGTAGTCCCATTTCCATAAAGTATGGCTTTTTGTTGATGTGATTCAAGTTCGCCATAAGGGGTTTTGATGTCTATATCATTTTGTTCACAAAAAGCATTGAGGAACTTGGTATAGTAACTCTTGTTAAAACCATACATGATCTTCACTGCACCTTTATCGATACAAAGCTCAGAGTCTATCACTTTCTTTAAGTCTATCGCATAACGGATCCCAAGTCCATCACAGGTAGGACAGGCACCTTTGGGGGAGTTAAAAGAAAAACTGACCGGTTCCAAAGGTTCAAAACTAAGCTTACAATCAAAACATGCCAAATGTTCAGAGTAATGGATATGCTGTCTATCGAGATCCATCTCTTCGAAGTTAAGTACTTCTATCTCCATCTCACCGTAGCTCTCTTTGAGTGCTTTCTCCACATCCTGCCCTATACGGTCACGGCTTTCTTCTTTCACAACTACTCTGTCAACAACCACTTTAATGGTATGTTTTTTGGTTTTAGAAAGTTCTATCTCATCATCAAGGCGTACCATCACACCATCGATCATCGCACGGATGTAGCCTTTATGACGAAGAGACTCCAGCATGTCTGAAAAGCTGCCTTTTTTCTCTTTAACCAACGGTGCCATGATGATAAGCTTTGCGCCATCAGGAAGTTTCAGAACCTCTTCAATAATATCTGAAGCAGACATTGAAGAAATAGGCTTTCCGCACTCATGACAATGCTGCTCACCTATACGGGAGAAAAGCAGTCTAAGATAATCATAGATCTCAGTGATAGTTCCTACAGTAGACCGAGGGTTTTTAGATGTTGTTTTCTGGTCAATTGCGATAGCAGGTGTCAATCCCTCTATCTTATCGACATCTGGTTTCCCAACACGTCCAAGGAACTGTCTTGCATAAGAGGAGAGTGACTCTATATAACGTCTTTGCCCTTCAGCATACAGTGTTGAAAAGGCTAAAGTAGATTTACCTGATCCTGAGATACCGGTCACTACTACCAATTTGTTTTTAGGGATGTCTATATTTATATTTTTTAAATTGTTTTCTTTTGCGCCATAGACTCTTATCATATCTTTTTTCATTCTTTTATCCTATCTTATTAAAACCACATTTTTTTTATCAAAATGACCAAAGCAAACATATACAGTGCCAAAAGTGCCATCTTATGATTTTTGGAAGTGACATGGTCTTTGAGCCAGATACCCAATGCCACTCCCACCAGTGAAGCCACAGCCACAGCCAAGCCATTGTTAAAGTCTATCGTCCCGGTACTGAGCCGACTTATCATTCCTGCTACTGATGAGAAGACCACAAAAAATAGCCCTGCACTCACCGCTTTTTTTATAGGGTAATGCAGTAATCCCACCAAAAGCGGAATAAGTATAATAGACCCCCCGATACCAAGAGTGATAGAGAAGATACCAATCCCCAGACCGATACCAAAAAGCAATGCTTTATTCAGGGTCTTAGTCTTTCCATCATCCTCATGATGTTTAGAGAAAAAAAGTCTAAAGAGTGCAAAGACCAATAGTCCAAGAAAGAGAAACTGCAGGACTATATCTGAGATATACTGTGTAACATATCCACCGATATATCCACCCACAAAGCCCCCAAAGCCTACAAAGATACCCTCACCGATGACGAGTGAACCTTTTCTAAAGTTCAGAAATGAACCATAAATAGAACTAAATACCATTTGCATAATGGAAATACCAATGGCATCTTTAGTGTCAAAACCAAGTACCAAAAGTATAGGTACAAGAATCATACCGCCACCGATACCAAAAAAGCCTGACATAGTACCGATAAAGACACCAACCAGTATAAGTTCTATAATCATTTCCACTACTCCAAAAATTAAGTTGAAATTATAACATTTTTCTTAATGTTTACACTAATTTAGCTATACTCATAGTATATAAAACTAAAATAATGAAAATCAATGTAGGAAGTATGGGAAATGGCATTTATTACACAAAACATTAAAAAAATATTTTCATATTGGTTGATAATCCTGAGTGTTCTTCTACTCTCTTCAATGATTTATACGATAACACATCTTCTCGAAACAGGTAAAGAGGCAAAACATTTAAAAGTAGATTATGAAGAATTGCACAGCTTGCAATATGGTCTCCTAAACTCTAACGTATGGACAGCCAAGATCTCAACTGTCTTTAATCAAAAGATTGATGAATTTGACTTTACTTCAACAAGTCGTGAAGAGATCAAAAAATATGTAGAAACAGTTATAGATACACTCATCGTAGAAGCAGATAAAACAGTACGAAGAAACAATGAAAGAAAAAGAGGTTTTTTTAAAAGTATCTTAGGTGATACCAAACAAATGATCACTGATGAGCTTGTCGATATTAGAAACTTAAGAAAAAAAGTACCTCAATATACTAATGCTGTGATGACTGAACTAGAAAAACCCGCAAATCAAGCGGTCCTCAAAGCGGTCATGAAAGACAAACTGCATCAATTCATGAAAACGAATATTGACCCTATTGATATGAGCGGATACGATCAAATACTCGAATTCTATCAATGTAATGACTTTGAGACATGCAGTACTCTTTTAGATACAAAACTTGAACAAAAAACAGAGGAGATGGACTTTTATACCATAGTTATCTTATCCATGGCTGCTATCCTGATCATACTTATTCTACTTCAGGGAACCATACTAAAGTCTATTTCCCTACTCTTACTTTCAGTGACAAGTACTGCCTTGTTAATTGCCGGTCTTTTTATGCCTATGCTCGATATTGAAGCTAAAATAAATAAACTCTACTTCATAATACTGGAAAAACCCCTTACTTTTACAGACCAGATCATTTTTTTTAAAAGCAAAAGTATTTCTGACCTTGTCCAGTTATTGCTGGAATCTGATGAGATAAAGATGATCTTTGTGGGAGTATTGTTGGTTATGTTCAGTATCATTTTCCCGACTTTAAAACTTATCTCTACGTATCTATACTTTTATAGCAGAAGTTTTATAGGGAACAATGCCATTGTACGTTTCTTCGCATTGCGTTCTACAAAATGGTCTATGGCGGATGTGATGGTCGTTTCCATATTTATGGCATACTTAGGACTTGACAGTATGATAGAAAATGAGTTAAAAAAACTGACAGAACAAAGCGCACCTGTCAATGTCATTACATCTAACGGTACAGAACTACAGGTTGGATTTTTCCTCTTTGTAGGCTTTGTATTTACCAGTTTTGTGCTCTCTATACTCGTAGAAAGATCACGTAAAGAATCGTGATCATAGATATAGATGAGAATCTCTACCCTCTGTAAAACCTAATGCTCTCGCATCAGTGACACAGATAGGTAGGCATCAACGATCCGATAGATTCCTATAATTATCCCTAAAGAACCAATAACAATAGCTATTTCTCCCAATGGAGGCATGAAAAAGATCACATCTTTGACAGGTTCATACTCACTGTATTTCTCAAAACCAACACCAAACCTGTCACTCATAGGATAGGCGTTCCCCCCATAAACAAAGATCATTCTCCCCAAGTAGGTTCCTACAATGACGGAAATACCAGCAATAACTTTCACAAAGTTACTCGTATAATCTTTAAATAGAAGAGCAAAAGGTAGTGCTACAGCTAAGATAAGATAGGCATAAAAATAAAATTTGAAATCACCAAATAAAATGATCTCAGCCCACTTTTTATCTATAAATAAATAGGCCGTTGCTTCATAGGCTCCCAGTGCGATCACTGAATAAAGCGTGATTTTTTGTATTAAATGCATAAGGTCTTCGCATTCTGACCTGTCTGTATTACGGTAGATCAAGTACGTATATAAAACCATGACTCCCGCACTTGCTACAAATGAGGAAACCATAAAATACAACGGTAACAATGGGTAGGTTGTCCATAAATGTCGCGCTGTATTCATATCAAACAATTTTGCCTGTACATAAAACTCTACAAATTCAATGAGAAGACTCAGTATAAGAATAGGTAACGCCACTTTTTTTGCCCAGTGTTCATGATGACTGAGTAATAAATAGATCTCAAAAATAACTAGCGGAATATACACCAAATACAATGGTAACATCAGCCACATACCTGAAGTATAACGCGGTGATAAGAACATCCAGTGTACATGTAAGATATTTAGATCCATCATGATAGTAAATAAACCAGCGATGATCATGGCCAGACCAAGTGTCAAAAAACCTGCAGCTGTTTTTTTGATCAGTTTAATATCAACCAATTCAGCAAGTGCCACCAACAATATAATACCAGATCCCACATAGATCATATACATATAGTTGACAATATACAGTGACCAGGGTGCTTCTCTTTTTACTTCACCGCCTGAACCAAAGATCGCCTCTCTCATTGCCTCTGCAACTTCACGACTCCCCGGTGCTAATCCTGCATCTAACGCATTGGCAGAAAGCATAAAATAACGTTCATAAAATACTTCTATTACACCAAATAAGGCGAATGCCAAAAGTACGTAAACAACGTACATCATCCTATTATTTAAAATACTTTTGAGTGATACATTATTGACTTCAAGTCCTGCTACTGTACGACTTTCCACTGAGGACTCCTTTTGGCTTTTGCTTTTTCTATAATGGGTTTAAACTCTTTCCAAGTGTAGATATTTGTATTTTCATCCACTGAATTCATTGCATAAAAATCATCATTTTCCGGTAGTAGATAAAAAAGTTTTGGCACCGTACCTTCATTCTCTTTTAAAACATAAAATTTTCTTTTCTTAAGTATCTGTACCAGTTCAGACTCTTCGTCATCTATGTCACCAAATAATCTTACTTTTGTTGGACAGGTAGCCTGACATGCAGTGGTCATCTCACCATTAACGATCCTTGTGTCATAACAGAATGTACACTTATCTACTGCCACATGTGTATCGTCTACAAAACGAGCGTCATAAGGACATGCTTCCATACATCCTTTACATACGATACAGGTATCTTTGTTGGTCATCACGATCCCGCCTAAGGCAAAATAACTTGATCCTGTAGGACAGACATCGACACAAGGTGCATCCAGACAATGGTTACATTGTGAAGGGTGTAGAGCCACAAAAGGCTCACCAAAAATACTTTTTTCTGATTGTGTCACCCATATCCTCTGTTTATCTGCACCAAGTTGCACACCATTTTCTTCTTTACATGCTACTTCACATGCCTTACAGTCGATACAACTCTGATAATCCAATGCCATTGCAAAATTCATTTTATACCTTTCTGATATTGTATTGGACGTAAAATGGGCAAAGCCCATCTTCACTACGCTGACGCTGTGTCAACTTCAACAGTTGGCTCACGCGACTTATCGCTTTATAGTAGTTCATGGACTAGACCTTTCTGACTTCAACGAGTGTCTCGTGCATGGCTGCAGAACCAAATACACTTTCTATCGTATCTTCTATGATCATATTGTCACTTGCACCATTCCTATACCCAAAGGTAAGCCCTGTTGATTCTTGTCCAAAACCATGGACATAAAAAACAACATCCTTGATGATCTTAATGGTTGGATAGGCTTTGATATGTATCTTTCCTACAGAACTCTTCACTTCAACTATATCTCCATATTTAATGCCCTTTTCATCTGCCTGAGATTTATTGATCCATATATAGTTTTCTCTCATTACATCTAAAAGCATGACATTATTGGCTGTAGAGTTTTGTGTTTGTTGCGCATGTCTGCCTGTTACAAATTTAAACTTTCCTTTGGGTGCTTCATTATAGAGTTCATCTCTCCAGGTCGGCATAGGATCTTGTCCATTCTCTTCCATAGTCGTTAAATAACATTCTACTTTTCCTGATTTTGTGCCAAAATTTTTCTTTAAAGCAGCCATTTCTTTCTCGTCTATACAAGTATCCTGTGCATCAAGTTTTTCCCCGCCCGGTGTCGTATAATATTTTTTATCTTCCGGATAATATTCATATTCATTTTCAGAGAGTTGTTTAAAATATTTGTCCATATGAGGGTAAAAGACACCTTTTTCCTTTAACATCTCATAGGCTTCTTCTCCATATTCGCTGACAACACGTTCTTTGTTTATCTCTTCCTGCGTATGTTCAAAGGCTAGTGTAAGATCAAAATTATTGTCTTCAAAGGTATCATCAAAACCATCCTCTGCTAGTGTTTCTTTTAACGCTTCATCATATTTGGCAGAAATTTCAAAAAGAGGTTTTGCAATTTTATGGCTCAATCCTTTGAGAATATCAAAAAGAGCTTTCGTTTCATAAAGAGGTTCTATAACCTTGTTTCGTAATACAATAGCAGGTTCTACTCCCCCAAAAGATTTTACCGGATCTTCACGTTCAAGGTACGTACACTCCGGGAGTACTACATCAGACATCATCACTGTATCACTTGGCATCGTATCTATAGTGACAACCAGATCTAAGTTTTTGAACATTTTACGTGTTTTTCCTATGTTGGGCACGGCCTGCATAGGATTTTGCTTATAAGAGAAAAGCGCACGTAAGGGATAAGGTGTACGTTTTTCAGCTATCATGTTTCTAAATCCGATCCATGTACCATTTGGACCAATAAAAGTGGCTTCGTTTTTATCGATCCGCTGTTTCACATTATTGTAGATAGGTACATCAACAGTATGCTCACCCAAAGGAAGTTTTGTCCCAAAAACAATGCCTCCTTTTACATCTATACCGCCACCTAAAGCAGAGAATATAGCCTGTGCACGTCTAAGTTGAAAGTCCTGCAGACTCCATGCCGTCCGTCTACCCTGGTAGTAGATAGCTTTAGGTGCATTCGCCATAAAGTCCCTGGCTATAGTAGTAATCGTCTCAGCATCTATCCCGGTTATCTTCTCTGCCCACTCCGGTGTATAGTTATTACTGAGAATATGTTGCTTATACTCTTCAAAATGACTCATATTTTTTGTTACAAAATCTCTATTATAGAGTACTTCTTTGATCACAACATAGGTCAACGCAAGAACAAATGCCAGGTCAGTACCCACTTTAATACCCAACCACTTGTCTGCATGTTGTGCTGTATTGGTATAACGAGGGTCAAGAACGATGAGTTTAAGCCCTCTTCCTCTGGTACGCTTGAACATATCCATGGTATCAGGCGTTAAAATAGCTTCCGCTCTGTTTGCCCCTGCCATAATAACGTAAGAAGCATTCTCCAGATCTGCTTTTCCGTAGGCCCCTAGAGTTAAAGCATATCCGGCTGTAGTAGTTTTAAGACAAATAGATGAGTGGTTTACAAAGTTAGTCGAACCGATCATATCACCCATAAACTGTTTAAATGTATGTTCTCCCATACCTTCACCGGCACAGTAGCCAAAGGTAGAACGATTGTCTTTCTCTTCATCAAGTATCTGTTTCATTCCTTTAAAAAGCTTTGTACCATTTAAAATGGCATCATATGCTTCCTCCCACGTGGCTCTTCTAAATTTGCCATCACCTTTTTCACCTACTCTGATCAAAGGATATTTCAATCTATCAGGATCATAGAGTGCATGCACACCTGCATCACCTCTGGCACATAACATATTTTTTGATTTTGGGAACAAGGGATTAGGATCTAATTTTTTGAGGATGCCATTTTCAACTACTGCCCAAGCGGCACATTTATTGACACACATTTCGCAAAGTGTCGCTACTTTTTTTCTCTCTGGTATGACTTCTTTTTCTTCTGTAAAAATAGAAGATGCACCAACACTGCCACCTATGATACTCAATGCCACTGAACCCTGTAAAAACCTACGCCTAGATACTTCTACCTGCATTTACATCATCTCCCACACCATCAAATTATAATGATAAAACCAATATGTATTCATAATTATTATTTATATAATAACACAGTGTAACTGATTAGAAAAAGTTTTAGTATCAAATTCTTTTAAACATACATAAATTGTGACAAAAAGAGTATCATGACGACAAAAGTAAATGGTAAAACATGGCTTTTAAATACCAGAGGTTGAATCCCCAGATAGACCTGTGCAAAACCTCTTATCCCTAGCCATATACCTAAGAAAGCTTTGATTGACAGCATCACTTGAAATGAATTCATGCCCTCCTCACCAATCGTACCAAATACTTGTGTGATAAGATACAGTCCGGTAATGACTGCCACAAGTAGACTAGGTGGCACAACTTTACGCACATATTTCATAAATGATTCTCTGATCTGTTTATGCTCTTGTACATCATATGATTTTTTAATATGCACTAAAAAGAGGTTGTCAATGATAAGAAATCCACCATATATAAATGCTGCAAAAAGATGAATGGTTTTGATAAGAACAAAGGTCACCAGATAATCCTAATTTTTAAGAGATTATAGTCTAATTGATCCCAAATAGATTTGATATACATCAAACTTCATGCAGAAGAGGTTGGGAGAAGAATGATTCTATCACCGCTCTCATTTCTTTTGGATCTTCTATCCGGTTCACGTCATTTCTAAATAGGGAAGCCCCTTGATAGCCAGCTTTAGAGTATGAATGAAGGTTTTTTCTAAAGACAATCGCTCCATACTTGTCATAATGTTTTATCATTTGATCAAAATGTTCTAAAACAACTTCTTTGATAAGTTCTGAGGTTGGTTCTTCCATACCTTCTTTGATCTGTTCAAATATCCATGGCTTGCCTACCGCTGCACGTCCTATCATCACGCCATCTGCACCTGTATATTCCAGTACCCATTTCGCTTTTGCAGGAGAGTCTATATCACCGTTGGCAAGGACAGGTATGGATACGGCTTGTTTTACTTCTGCTATCGCATCATAATCTACAGCTGCTTTGTATCTGCCTGCTCTTGTTCTTCCATGTACAGCGATGTAGTCTGCTCCTGATTCTTGGCATATATGTGCAATCTCTTCATGGTTTTTTTCGTTAAAGCCTAAACGAAACTTGACTGAAGTATATTCTTTGTTAGAGTATTTTTTGATCGTTTCTATAACCTTAGCCATTTGAGGTAGATCTGTAAGTAAAGATGACCCCTGAAGGTTGTTCACTACTTTTGGTGCGGGACAGCCACAATTTAGATCTATCGTTGTGATCCCATCTCTTTCATTGATAATTTCCACTGCTCGCTTAATGACATCTAGGTCAGAACCCGCTATTTGGATAGCATATGGGTCTTCTATAGGACTCTTCTCCAACATCCGATATGTTTTCTTAGAGTTATGAACTAGTGCATTAGAGCTTATCATCTCTGAAATGGTCAGATCAACACCAAATTTCTTAACAACGGAACGAAAAGGGAGGTCGGTAAAGCCCGCAAGAGGGGCCAAAGCGTAGAGCGGTTTACTAAAGTCCAGCTTCATTACAAACAGAGTCTATATCGATAATATCTTCTAATTTATATTTAGTATCTTCTTGTTTCAGTTGCCAGAGTGCTCTAAATTTTATAAATTCATGATCTTCTTGTTCATTCAAGTAGATTGCAACCTGTTCCAATAGCTCATATTCAAATAGAAGATATAGATAGGCATTTTGTGCCTTAGGATTTTCAACTTGGAAACCTCTGAAAAGTGTCAGGTTCTCTTCCGGATTAAAATATTTCTTAGTCACTGAAACAATTTTAATAAATTCTTGGCAACTAGGATCAAGTACTTTTACAAAATCTGTAAGTATCTCAGGAGTAAGTCCTAGTTGATCTTTTACAGTAACTCTTTCAAGCATGATCAAAAAGTTTTTAATGTTAAACACTTTTGCATATTTATGTGCTTTTACAAAATCCTCTCTACGTGCAAAGAACTCAAGTGCTTCTGCCTGCACAGCCTCCGAGTATTGCGATGTAGACTTCATCACTTCTTCAACAAACTTATCATCTGACGCTAGACGATTCAACCTGTTCTGTATCAAAATTGGATTACCTGCATTAAAGACTTTAGACATTTTCTCTTCTTTAAAGTCAACATACTCACCATTTTTGATTTTTTGTATAATATTGACAACCCTTGAAAGTCTTGGTGTCAAACCTTCCACGTTATCAGAAACATTGATAGATGATTTCCCCAAAAGTAATGCAGAATTTCCTACTACATCTATTCCATACTTTTGTTCTTTTGGTTCATTGACCAGTGACCAGTAAAGCGCATCTTCTAACGTAGCTGCATCTTTTATCCATTTTTTAAGTATAAAATAATTCTTCAATCCGTAAAAGAACATATGTATCAATGTAAAGATGAGTAAAAGTAGCATAGGCAAAACAATCCAGACAGCTACTGGAAAATTAAAATTAATCCCCATCAACTCTATCGTATAGTGATCCGGATTAACAGTGTAGGTAAACGCAGCGATAATCGCCATCAGCGCTAAAGTAGCAAAAATATACAGAGCAAGTCTCATTTTATCCCCTTAAGATGTGAGCTACGAAAAGAGAGTAAAACATCAAATGTACGTAACCCTCTATTTACTTTATCAGAGAGTTTGTATGATCTGTTGCTTTAAATAGAAAATCTATTTGCTTTCTTTTTCGTTGATCTCTCGGCATGTGATACAAAAACGTGCAAAGTTCTTTACTGCCAGACGTTCTCTTGCTATAGGCTCTTCACACATTTCACATATACCGAAAGTTCTTACTTTTATTTTATCTAAAGCAAGTTCAATTTCGTTTAATTCTTTACGCTGTTGCACTAAAATTGCACTATCTACAATAGTTTCTGCAGATGCAGCGGCATAATCACCCTCATCATTGAGTTCAAGTTCTCTCATTCCCTCTAACTCAAGAGTAGTACCTCTAAGGTTTTTTTCTATCTGCACTCTTCTGTCTAGTAGTTTATTTTGAAACTCATTTAACTCTATTTCTGTTAGCATCTAATATTTTCCTATTTATTTATGATATGGATGATTATTGTTAATAGTCAGCCCTCTAAAGATCTGTTCCATCAACACAACTTTCACCAGTTTATGTGAAAGCGTTATTCTACCAAATGATATTGCATTATTACATTTATCCAAAAAATCTCTCTCAAGCCCGTATGCACCGCCAATGAAGAGATTTATCTGAACGCTATCCTTAAGCAAATTTGCAAATTTATGACTATCTACCTCTTTAGAAGAGGGATCTAATGCTATGTTAATGCTAGATTCCATATATTTTTCAAATGCTTTTGTATAGGATTTTTGAGCAGCTTCTGGCGAAATATCTTGTGCTTTGGCTATCTCTTTGTCAAAAACTTCAATGACTTCCACTTTTGCAAAAGGTTTTGCTATCTTTTTATAGTGTTCTATCAAACCGGCATATAAGTTATCTTTCCCTTTTTTATCGATAATGATTACATTGATCTTCATATTATTCCTCTTTCATCTTGGCTGCTATCTTTGTCGCCAATTGATGCACAGACATCGCATAATAGGCACTGTGATTATAGCGGGTGATCACAAAAAAGTTTTTTGCTCCATACCAAAGTTCATCATACTTCTCTCTATTCAGTTTAATTAGACGTACTTTACCTGAATAATCCCACTTCACTTTTGGCCGTATACCTTTGAGTTGAGCGCGACTATAGGTTTTTCTGTAGCCGGTTTCATAAGCCTTAAAGCGCATCCCTTCATACCCTACTCTTGTAGCAACAGGTTCACCTTTTTGCCAACCATTTTGTTTGATATAATTTGCAATACTTGCTATAGCATCCTTTGCTCTCTGAAGTGTCACTCTTCCATCACTATTAAAATCTACACCATATGCTTCATAATTGCTTGGCATAAACTGCCCAAGACCGATGGCACCGGCATAAGAACCATACACATTCTTGGGGTTAAATTTTTCCGTTTTGGAAAGCTGCATGAATTTTATTAATTCTTTTTGAAAAAACTTGTTTCTTCTGTTCTTTTCAAAGGCTAAAGTACTCAGCGTGTCAAATACCGGGTATTTTCCTACATTGGCCCCATACGCACTTTCTATACCTATAATAGCTGCCACATATTCTTTAGGCACACCATACTGTTTTTCTACTTTTTCAAATGTCTCTTGATGCTGTCTAATAAAATCTACACCTTTCTGTACACGTGAATCGCTTATTTTAGATTTTGAATAACGATCCCATGCCCCATATTTAGGATAACGTTTTTTTAAGGCAGCGATCTGCTCCGGTGTTTTCTTTGTCTTTACTCTTGGGCGGAAGGCACTCAGTGCTGAGTTCTGTACTTTTACATTTGAAAAAAGTTTCTCTAGCTCGTCTTTTTTAAAGTCATATTTGTGAACCAGGTTATTCATAAATGAAATAGTCTCTGGATTTTTCGTATAATCTTTGGCAGATAACATTAAAGTAAGTATAAATAATAATGTTATTGCTTTTTTCATCAAATTATCCTCATTTTTTTGCTATTGTACAGTATAGAAATAAAAGGAGAATTATGAATCGTATTTTATTTGTATGCTTGGGAAATATTTGTCGTAGTCCTCTCGCTCATGGTGTTGCAGAGCAGCTGGTCAACAAAAAGAATCTTGAAATTTTCATTGACTCTGCTGGAACAAGTGACTGGCACATGGGTGAAGCTCCTTGCGAATATTCTATAAAAATTGCTGATCAATACAATATTGATATCAATCAACAACAATCACGTCCCATCACAAAGAAGGATATCACATTATTTAAACATGTCGTAGCTATGGATAAACAAAACAAGGCCGATCTAGAAGCCTTTGGATTTGACAATGTTCATTTGATGGGTGACTTTGGAAACTTTCAAGGAGAAGATGTACCTGATCCATACTTTTTTGATGGTTTTGAGGGGTTTGAACATGTGTATAATATGCTTGCATTATGTGTAGAAGATTTTATAACAAAGGTAGAAAATGGAAGCCTCTAATTACTGCATCATTACTACTACCACAGATTCAAAAGAAAATGCAGATACCATCACACAGCTACTTCTAGAAAAAAAACTGATTGCTTGTGTACAATCAACAGTCATTCAAAGTGCTTATCAGTGGCAAGGAAAAATAGCAGAGTCTGAAGAGATACTCCTTCATATGAAGACGAAAAGGTCACTCTTTGAAAAGATTCAAACAGAGATTGAACAATTACATGCCTATGAGGTACCAGAGATCATTATGGTACCCATAGCAGGTGCAAATGCACTTTATCTTCAATGGATAGAAGAGGAAACCATAAAGGCTTAATCTCTTTGATAATAAGAGATCATCGAGGCTTTTTGAATGGTGTGTTTATTTATCATGAAGCCTACCACTGCACTCTTAGTCTCCGCCTTTACAGGTAAACTCTCAACATCTAATGCATGTACCGTAAATACATAACGATGGGCTTTATCTCCTTGTGGAGGACATGCACCACCAAACCCGGAATAACCATAATCAGTCGTTGTTTCCAATGCACCTTTTGGTAGTGCCTTTTTTGCCGAAGCATCTGCAACTATCTTATTGGTATCAGCAGGAATATTTACTATCATCCAGTGCCACCACCCGCTACCTGTTGGTGCGTCAGGATCATATACTGTGATAGCAAAACTTTTTGTACCCTTTGGTGCATGACTCCAATGCAGTTCAGGAGAGACATTTTGTCCGCTACACCCAAAGCCATCAAACTCCTGTGCTTTACTCATCTGTCCTTTGAGCGTATCACTTTCCAACGTAAAACTATCTGCCTGTAAAAATGAGCCTATTATCATCAATATCCAAATATATTTCATAGTTTCTCCTTATTTTTTATTTATCATAGGGTAATTTACATTAGAATATTATTTATATCTTTTAAGATAAAGCTTGACATACTATGACATATGAGATAACCTATAATAATATAAACAAAAGGACAAAAAATGCAAAATGATTTTAGTAAAGCTATGGATTTTAGGCACGCTTGTAAAGTATTTGATGAGAACAAAAAGATAAGTGATGAAGAGATGCATTACATTTTAGAAGCAGGACGTAAGTCCCCTTCTTCATTTGGTATGGAAGCATGGAAATTTCTTGTCATCACCAATAAAGCGTTAAAAGCGAAGCTCAGACCTTTCTGCTGGGACCAAGTTCAAATTACTTCCTGTTCTCACTTGGTCATCATACTTGCAGGTATAGAAAATGCCAAAGTTGAGAGTGGCATGCCTAAAAAGAGATTTACAAGACGTGACATGCCTCAAGAAACTCTAGATTTCTACATGGATATCTATGCCAAACACTTGAAAAAGACACTAAGTTCTGATGAAAATATCTACGCATGGACAGCCAAACAGAGCTACATCGCATTAGGAAACATGATGACATCTGCAGCTTTTATAGGTATAGACTCTTGTCCTATAGAAGGATTTGAAAAAGAAAATGTAGAAGAAGTTTTAGGCTTAGATACAAGTAAATACCAAGTAGCGGTTGTCGTACCGTTTGGTTACAGGATCAACGAACAGTCAACACAGATAAGACTGCCTTTTGACGAAGTGGTTGAATTTATAAAATAGATAGATCTTAATAGTTTTTCAAGTAAAAAAGGCAAACCTATGAAAACCCTCTTTTCTATCCGAGGATTTATTCCCTATCTCATCATACTCCTATTCAACGCCACTGTTGATATAGGACACAAGATCACTATTCAGAATGTTCTTCTTAAAAGTTATGAGGGCGAAACACTTATCGTCCTTACAGCGCTGATCAACGCGATGATCCTTTTGCCTTTTATCTTGCTCTTTTCACCTTCCGGCTACCTCTCTGACCGCTATGCCAAGACCAAGGTCATCCGTTATGCAGCACTAAGTAGCATTGTGGTGGCACTATTCATCACTTTCTCTTATTCTCAAGGATGGTTTGTGATCGCTTTTGCTTTGACCTTTCTGCTTGCGATCCAAAGTGCAATCTATTCCCCTGCCAAGTATGGACTTATCAAAGAACTCGTCGGTATTGAGAATCTCGGTAGCGCCAATGGTATCATTCAGGCACTCACTATCGTCGCCATACTACTCAGTTCAATCCTCTTTTCAGTTATCTTTGAGCAGTACTATACAGGTGATAATACCCCTCACCTCATCCTCCAAAATATCGTGCCTATCGGGTGGATACTTGTAGTATTTACAATAATAGAAAGCTACTTCGCATTTAAACTTCCGATATTTGAACCTAACGAACTCAAAGAGAAATTTGAGCCCAAACGATACTTTAAGCTGGATTATCTCAGAAGAAACCTACGTCTTGTTCGATCCAATAGAAATATTTGGCTGAGTATCTTTGGATTGAGTATCTTTTGGGGAGTAGGTCAGTTGGTTATAGCCGCTTTTCCAGCCCACTATAAAGCCATGACGGGTGACGAAAATGCCATTATTATCCAAGCCATCCTTGCCGTGAGTGCTATTGGTATCGTCATCGGTTCACTCATCGCAGGGCGTATCTCCAAGCTCCATATAGAGGTGGGTATCATCCCTCTTGCAGCGATAGGTCTCTTTGCTTCTTTGCTTTCATTTGCATTTTCTTCTCAAGTTTTAACTATGGGACTATCCAGTATACTCTTTGGATTTTTTGGTGGGCTTTTCATCGTACCGCTCAATGCAACAATTCAGTTTTTTGCCAAAGAATCAGAGATGGGAATCGTACTTGCAGGTAACA
This sequence comes from Sulfurovum sp., assembly GCF_041562805.1. Taxonomy (GTDB): domain Bacteria; phylum Campylobacterota; class Campylobacteria; order Campylobacterales; family Sulfurovaceae; genus Sulfurovum. The sequence goes on from NZ_JBFFOH010000007.1 coordinate 42,967, forward strand.
ACTTTGTCCAAACTTGTATTATGGTACTCTTCTTACTCCTCTCTATTGCCTTTGTCCAGCTTGGATTTGACAGTGTTTCACTCTTTTTAATGGGAGCATTCATTACACTTATTGGGTCATTTTATGCAATGCGTGAACTCCCTAACCTCTTTGGCCGTATCTTGATGTTTCCACTTTTACGTACAGGCTATAAGCTCTCAGTAAGAGGTCTAAGTCATCTACCTCAGCAAGGTGGTGTCCTTCTGCTTGGAAACCATATCAGTTGGATCGATTGGCTTGTCCTGCAGATCGCCTCTCCACGTACGATCAAATTTGTCATGGACAAGAACATTTACAACCGTTGGTATCTACGATGGTTTCTCAAAAATTTCAACATCATCCCCATCTCAAGTGCATCAAGTCGAGGGGCGATCGCCCAAATAAGAGAGAGACTTGACAATGGTGAAGTTGTTGCTCTTTTCCCGGAAGGAAGCATTAGCTACAATGGTCAGTTAGGTACCTTTAAAAAAGGATTTGAACTCGCTATCCGTGATAGTGATCACCCTGTTGTTCCGTTTTATCTTCATGGACTTTGGGGTTCTACATTTTCGCGTGCTGATGAACACTACAAGGCCATCAGCAAAGGAGCAAGCAAGAGGGAGATCTTCGTCTCTTTCGGTCAGCCTCTCACCGCCAATGCTACAGCACAACAGGTAAAACAAGCTGTCGCTACACTTGCATTTGAAACTTGGGAGGAATCAATAAAAAAACTCCAACCTCTCCAGTATCATTGGCTTACGCGTGCCAAAGCACAACTCCGCAGACGTTCTATCGTCGATACTTCAGGGCAGGACCTCAACAATGTATCGATGATCACTTCCGTGCTTCTCTTTATAAAAGCTCTCAAGATCCCCCTCAAAGAGCAAAACAATATCGGGGTATTACTGCCCTCTTCTGCAGTAGGATCTATCGTCAATATGGCACTACTCGTCCTTGGTAAACGCCCTGTCAATCTCAACTACACTCTCAATGACTATGATATGTCGGCAGCTATCTCCAAGGCAGAGATTCACACGGTCATCAGTTCGAAGAAATTTATGGAGAAACTCTCTGCTAAAGGGTTTGATTTTGCACAAACAGTTGAGGACAAAGTCATTACCGTAGAGAGCATCAAAGCCTCCTTTGGTAAAAGAGCCACAGTCATCTCTCTCCTCCAAGCCTGTCTCATGCCTGCATGGCTCATCAGAATGTGCTACTTTAAGTCTGTCTCTATAGAGGATGCCGCTATCATCCTCTTTAGCAATAGAAGCGAAGACACACCAAAATGTGTTGAACTTACGCACAAAAATCTTATGTCAAACATCAAGCAGGTCTCTGCATTGCTTAATTTCCAAGATCGCGATGTGATTCTCAACTCACTACCGATCTTCCACTCCTTTGGCTTAACGGTCACAACACTCTTGCCTCTCTGTGAGGGTATCACAATGGTCTGTGCCCCTGATCCGACAGATGCTGTAGCTATCGGTAAGCTTGCAGCCCGTTATCGTGCGACGATTATGTTTGGTACTTCAACCTTTTTCCATCTTTATGAGCAAAATAATAAACTTCACCCTCTGATGTTTGAGAACATCCGAATGGTTGTCGCAGGTGCTGAAACGCTCAATCATGAGATCAAGCAAGCATTTAAAGAAAAGTTTGCATTAGAGATCTTCGAGGGGTACGGCACTACCGAAACAGCTCCTGTTATCTCTGTCAACATGCCAGACCGCCTCGATATTGACACAATGCGCCCTATCATAGGTAACAAAGCTGGCAGTGTAGGTCAAGCCATCCCAGGGACCATCGTCAAGATCGTCGATCCTGATACTATGGAAGAACTACCTGTAGGTACCGATGGCCTCATCATCGTTGGTGGTTCACAAGTCATGCGTGGCTACCTAAACGACCCTGAAAAGACAGCAGAAGTCATCGTCGAGATAGACGATGTCCGCTACTACAAAACAGGAGATAAGGGTCATCTTGACGAAGATGGATTTATTTTTATAATCGACAGATATAGTCGCTTTTCCAAAGTTGGTGCTGATATGCTCAACCTTGGAAGCGTTGAAAAAACTGAAAAATAATAGTTGTACAATAATAAAAGGCACTTAAAGTAAATATCACATTAAATCATCCAATAGTTCCATCTATATATGACTAACCATTTAGATAAAATCCATTGGTTGGTCCAGATATAGAACACTATATTATTTAAATGTCATAACGGCATAACCATCATTCTGAAAACCAATAGTATCAATAAAACTATTCTGAGAGATTTGTATAAAAGGTAAAACTTCCTTCTCTTCAATGCCATTTGCATTTAACGATATAGCACAGACAATGATCTTCACCTTTTTGTCTTCTGCTAGACGTTTAATACTCTCCTGTGCCTTCTTAATATAGGGCATATCCTCATCAGGAACTATTTCATTATAAAGATTAGAAACCATAGGAACACATCCTCCATGAAGTGTAACAACAAACTTTGCTTTATCACCACGTTTTTCAATCATACTCATTGTTTTTTCTATCAAACTCATACGTGTCTTTATAAAACGCGCATTATCTGAACTACAGTCAAATACAGACTTATACTCTTGTGCCTGTACAAAACTCACTAAAATCGATATCATAATTATATATTTTTTCATTATACTTATTCTCCTCATTATATAGGTTACTCACTTTTCTTATTATCATCAGCAGGATCTTTGTAATCTATAGTTGGTATCAAAAATGCAACTGTCAACAATGTACCACTTACAATTAAAACAGTAAGTAACCCATGTCCTATAAAAAAATCATCTAATTTTATTTTGCCTAGATCTGGCCCTATGATCTGTTGAATATATGGATATCCAACAGTAAAAGTCAATCCACCGATCATTCCACCAACTACACCTACCAATGCATCAATACGACCTTCCGAAACTGAAACAAAAAATGCTGATGGACATTTACCTAAAATGACCAAGCCTATTCCAAATAAGATCGCACCTATGATGAGACCACCTAGCATTATTGGTTTAATATCAAAAGTTGCATATCCTGATTGAACTAGGAAATAAAAACCCACACTTGAAAGGGCAACTGTAGTCATAGCCATTCTAGGTACTAAAGTATCCTCAAATATCATAAATCCAGCCATTTTTTCAAACTTGTCAAGACGTGAATATAAAATAATAGCTCCAAAAGCAAATCCGATAAGAAGTACCTTTAAAATAGAGCCATGCTCTTGATCTGCTACAACATTGAACATATCAATAATACGATCAATCATATTGAATTCCTTATTTTTCTTTTATAAAAAAACCTACCGGTGATCATCCCGGTACCTAATGCTATTATGGCAAAGATCATGCCACTGATAGCGAGTTGACTCCCGCCAGATAATATATGTCCAGCATTACAACCTCCAGCCAATCTTGCTCCAAACACTAGAAGAAATCCAGCTATGAAACTCCAAACCATCCGTGAGGGGACAGAACTATTTTTTCGTTCTTTCCAAAGTGTAGGTATATAACTTATATGAAATGTCTTGGTAACAATTACGGACATAAAGAGTCCACCAAAAAACACTCCTATCAACATTACAGCTTCCCATGCACCTGATTTTTCTATGATTGCAGCATATTCATAATGTTCTGTATCTAGATCAAATATTAAATTTGCAAGGTATGACATACCAGTTGATGCACCTATAGGACGATCTGCACCCCATATAGAGAAAGTAAAATAAAATAATAAAGCCATTAAGAGGCCACCAAGCCACCAAGGTATTGTACGAGGCATAATTTATCCTTTTTAAAAAATTAATAAAAACGTCAAGTAGTACTTAACGTTTTTATTATAAGGCTATAATTCTTATATATACATTAAAACGTTAAGTTGTACTTAACGTTTTTTATATATACTTCTATTCACACTTATCAAGGAGAAGAAATATGAGAAAAATAATTGGAGTAGTTGCAATGTCACTACTAATATCAATCAGTATAACAACAAGTTCTATGGCAGGAGTTAAAAAAGGTCAACGCCTATATAAAAAGAATTTCTATAAAACATGTGGATTTTCAAGTGTAACGTTTGCTAGACATCATTTGCAAGCAGAGTGGGAAAATATTTATGACACTGGCAACTTTCCAAAAGAAGCAAAGAATATTTGTCCAAAACTCAATATAGAAACAATAGATAAAAAATGGTGGAAAGACATATATGAATATTCAGTTAAATATGCAAAAGATGGAGTTCCGCCTAATGGTTGTAATGATTAAAAAGAACAACCTAAATTTAGAAATAGTAGTATGACTCCTAAACCTTATAGTCTATTAGTCATAGCTGCTCATTATTCTTTTATGATGATGTTTTATTTTCCAAGTTTTGACTTTACTTGATCAAATTCTGTGTGTATCTCCTGTGATGTTTGCGGATATAGTTTACTATGTAATGTTATAGCCAGCCAAGCAAAGACAAAACCGGGAAGAAGTTCATAGATATCAAAGATCCCTCCTTCGAGCTGTTTCCACATGATCACAACAATACTACCTGTCACCATACCGGCCATGGCACCATATTTGCTGATGTTACGACTATACAGTGAAAGGATGATCAATGGTCCAAATGCCGCGCCAAAACCTGCCCATGCATAGGATACAAGCTTTAATACACTGGAGTTTTGATCAGTAGAGAGATACCATGCTATCACTGCAATGATAATGACTGTCATACGTCCTACCCAAACTAATTCCTTATTCGAAGCATTTTTTCTCAACAAAGCATGATAAATATCACGTGTCAGCACGGAAGAAGAGACAAGTAATTGTGAATCGATCGTACTCATAATGGCTGCAAGGATCGCTGCCAATAAAAATCCAGCGATCCAAGGATTAAACACCAGCTGAGAGAGTGTGATAAATATCTTTTCACTGTCTTGAAGGTCGATACCGTTCCCTATGACATACGCAAGACCAAAAAAACCAACGCTGAGTGAACCTATGATCGATAGGAACATCCAGCTCATACCGATGATTTTGGCACGATCCATCTCATCTTGATGACGAATCGACATAAATCGTACCAAAATATGAGGCTGACCAAAATAGCCAAGACCCCAAGCCAAAAGAGAAATGATAGTGATAACAGAACTACCACTGATAATATCCAAATGGGTAGGATCTGCTTTTCCAATTATGTGTAGGGCTTGTTCTACACCACCCAGTTCAAAAAGAACGACAATAGGAGTTATGATCAAAGCCAGCATCATTAAGATCCCCTGAACAAAATCAGTCCAACTTACTGCATTGTATCCACCTAAAAAGGTGTAAGAGACGATAATAATACTACCCACCCATAACGCAGTTGAGTACTCAAGGTTAAAGGTGGCTTCAAAAAGTTTAGCACCCCCAACTAGTCCTGATGATGTGTAGAGCGTATAAAAAAGTAAAATGACGACAGCCGTAATAATACGGAGCATATTGTTGTCATCTTTAAAGCGTTCTGAAAAATAGTCAGGTATGGTAATAGCATCATTCAGATGATGTGTATAGACACGAAGCGGTTTAGCGACATAATGCCAATTCATATAGGCACCGAGTAAAAGACCTAATGCTATCCAAGCACCAACCAAACCGTCTGTGTACATCATACCTGGAAGTCCAAGCAAGAGCCAACCACTCATGTCGGATGCACCGGCACTTAGTGCAGTCACTCCCGGTCCCAAACCACGACCACCAAGGACGTAGTCGCTTAGATTATTGGTCTGAAAGTAAAAGTAAAATCCGATTCCGACCATAACGGCCATATATGCTATAAATGATATTAGTACTGGTGTTTCCATATTATTCCCCTTGTTTTGATAGTATTCCTTTTTGACCCAGATTTCCATAGCGATGATAGCTGTCTGAAATACTTTGTTCTATAAAATAGTGCATCAGTTCAATACGACCATGTGATATAAATGGATCTGAAGCGATATAGAGTGCTTGATCTGCAACAGCTTCATAGATGCTTTCAGATACATTTTCCGGCTGCAAGAAACGGATACGCTCAACATCTGACATAGATTTAATCAGTGATGTTTCATCTTCTCTTACGATAACGTCACCATCGTTTTCTTCACCCATCAATAGGGCTGCTTTAACCTCAAGCCAAAGTAGCTCAGCACTCTCAAATGTTTCAGGTAATGATAGGTGCAGTTTTGCTCCAGCCATTTTAATAGCCATAATAGAAGGAAGTATTTGAGACAAATCATCATTCTCTTCCACACGTAAAAGTACACTCTTTACCGGTAAGTATCGAATAATATTGCTTTCACCACGTATACCCGCATAATCATGTTCATGTTTAAACTCCATATCTAACCATAGTGAGAAGTGACAGGCTTTTCTAAGTGAAAGTTCAATGGCATTATAATGTTCATTTTCATTGGACAAAAGTGTTTCAAGTTTATCGAGGTACTCCACAGAACAAGTCTCATAAATATTTGTTTCATCATAAGTGATATGCATAAACTGTGAGACATAGTTAAATCCGCCTGCTTTTTTACCGGAACCAATAGCAGACTTACGCATACCTCCAAAAGGCTGTCTGATTACAATTGCCCCTGTCGTAGAACGGTTGATATAGAGATTTCCTGCCAGTAATTTCTCTCTCCATATTTCTTGCTCACGTTTGTCAAGACTCTCCAGTCCAGAGGTGAGTCCATAACCTGTTGCATTGACGATCTCTATGGCATCATTAAGGTCATTGGCACACATGACACTCAGTACTGGTCCAAAAAGTTCTTTCATGTGACAGAAGTCACCCTTTTGTGTTCCCCATCTGATAGAGGGTTTGAGCATATAAGGGTTTTCATTGTCTGCATACGAGGGTGCAATAGCCCAAGTCTCATTTTTATCAAGATAGCTAAGTGATTTTTTTAAGTCATCAGCAGGTAAGTTCGCTAGTGTACCGATACGATTTTTAAAATCCCACACAGAACCAACTTCAAGTGACTGCGCTGCATCAATTAGTGCTCGTTTGAAGTTTTCATCTTCATAGACCTCTTTTTCAAGTACTAAAAGTGAAGTGGCTGAACATTTTTGACCAGAGTTGCTAAATGCTGAAGTTATCACATTCTTTACTGCCTGATCACGGTCTGCCATTGCTGTTACGATAGTTGCATCCTTCCCCCCGGTTTCTGCACTTAGCGCAATGCTTGGTCTTGCTTTTATCATATTGTATGCTGTTTGATCGCCCCCGGTAAAAATGACAAAGTCGATGTCCGGATTTGAGACAAGGTGTTTGCCTACCAGAGAACCACCTGTTGGCACAAATTGAAGTGTGTTTTTACTTACACCGGCATCCCAGAAACATTGACAAATTCTATATCCGCATAATATAGCATCTGAAGAGGGTTTGAGAATAACGGTATTACCTGCTGCCAATGCAGCAGCCAGACCACCTGCCGGAATAGCAATAGGGAAATTCCAGGGGCTGATAACCAGTCCAACCCCTTTAGCTTCAATATGTACACCGCTTAAATTGGATATTCTATCAACGCTGTAGGGGTAAAAATTCAGAAAATCAATAGCTTCAGATACTTCTACGTCTGTCTCCGTAAATACTTTCCCCACTTCAGCAGCCGCAATACCAATAAGATCTGCTCTTGCTTTTCTAAATTCATCTGCGACATTCATTAAAATATTTTGACGGCTTTTAACATCCAGATCTCTCCATCCATCCGGATCTTCTTTTGCTGTTTGACGTGCCAGT
>NZ_JBFFOH010000008.1:0-50104 GCF_041562805.1 Sulfurovum sp.
GACATCTATTCTCAAAAATAAAGTTGAATTTACCGGTATCGGTGCACAATCAGACGATGACGATACGGAAGACAGTTACAATAAAGCAATATCTGTGGAAGGAACACTAAGTATCACTCCTGAGATTATTGCGAAAGTAGGTTATATGGCATTCGATGATCAATTTGATTACAGATATAATCTTAATTCATCAGATGATAAGATTGATGTAAAAGATCTTGATTATGCCATTAATGTCGGAGTTGATTATGGGTTCATGGCAACAAATACGCCTATTAAACTTGCAGTTGAGTACGCATGGATGGCACCATCATTGGATAGAGTGGAAAATTACGAATCTTTTATGGCAACACTTACTTGGCCATTTTAGGGTAGGTTTTTATAATATCACACGAAAGGGTGATAGATATAATACGTCATTTATATTATAATAAGAATATGACATGTTAAGTTATTAAAATTATATAAGGAAGAAATATGAATAAAAATATCGTAAAAATGAGTTTAGTTACAGCAATGCTTTTGAGTTCAGGAGCTTATGCTGGTAATATTATTGGTGCGAATCCAGGAGATACTGTTGAACCACTTGAACAGTTTGGTTTTGGCGGATGGAATTTAACTAATGTGATGGTGAATATTACAGATACAGAGTATGTGCTAAACCCAAATCTAACATTTAATTCTGATGGTACATATGATGAAATGACATATGGGGACTCTTTCGAGTCAATTATCACAACAAATGGTTTAGTTACAGGTAAACTGCATGGAAAAGACTGGCCTGTAGGTGAACCTGCAGGTATAAAAATCATTAATGGTGATACTAAAGCGAGCAAAGGTAAACCAGGAAATTGTATCTTGACAACCTCTTATCTTTCGGCAGAGAATAATCTTCCTTCTTTAGAGAATGGTTATCTTGACGGTGATGATCCAGCACCTGTAATATGTTCAAGCCCTTTCCAAACGCATAAACGTTTTAAAGTCAATATGACAGAGGCTTCAACAGAGGATTATAATACGACTACCGGATACGGTAAACCTATAGATCTTGTATTTAACCTTGATGGTACTGATATGAATATGGAAAATGTACGATACCAAGTTTTCCAAAAGATCAATAACTATACTGGTATGAGACTTGATGGGTATAAAGTTGAAGTACTAGATGAAAATGGTACAGTAAAAGCGAATGATCTTACACTTTCCATTGGTCTTGATGAAGCTTTAACGGGTGGCGATAACCCACAACCAGATGGTGATATTTGGGACGTAGAAGATATGGCTAATTATTCACATGGTTTATGGGGACCTCAAACATTTGAAGAACCTGATCCACATTTTCCAACTGATGGTTTCTTTGACTCAAAAAGAGCAGGTTTTGTAGTTGATCCAGCAGGACATGGTACACCAACGCTTGAAGGTGGCCCTACAACACTAGGAAGTAATTATGTAGATCTCTTTGGTCTTTGGTTACCTTCAAAATGGCAGCCGATCGGTATATTCTTTGATAATGACAATAATCCATTGACAGATGCGGAACTTGTTGCTTTCTGGGGTACTGTTCCAAATGCAGAAACAGGTACTTTACCAGCTTGGCATAAAGGTAAAGACTATGATCTGTCAGACGGTGATCAAAGTTGGGCTGAACCTACAGTAGAAGAGTTACTTACTTGGATTTCTGATCCACTTTATGCACAAGGTCATATTGAAGATACGCTTAACTTGGGATTGAACTATATAGTTAATGTTGGAGAAAATAGTAATATTGGTGATACATTTACTGTCCGTATTACGCCACGTGTAGCGGCTGAACAGACAGCTCCTAATTATATTATGGATGATAATGAAACTTATATAGAACCACCATCAGGGTATGATGATGCAGAAAAAATTCTTATCATTAGTCCAGCGCCATACTTTGCTCCAGGTGCAGATCTACATGTAGGTTTGGCAGACACTGAGCTAAATACAGATGATCAGAATGCAGATGAAACGATTATTGTATTAACAAGCGATAATGGTGATGAAGAAAATCTTACACTTACTGAAACGGATGCAAACAGTTCTATATTTGTAGGAACTATAGGAACAAATACAGATCCTGCTGCTGATGATGGAGAAATGAATGTAGTGGACGGCACTGTTGTAACTGCAACGTATGAAGCCAATGCTACTTTAACATTGACTGCAACAACGACTGCAGAAGATGGAACAGTGACACCACCAGTAGTAACTCCTCCAAGTAGTGGTGGCGGTGGTGGTTGTACATACAACCCTAACAGTAAGAACTTTGATATGACATTCTTAATGTTAATGGCATTGGGTCTACTCTATCCGTTCAGAAGAAGATTTCTAAAATAGTCCTCTTTGAATAAAATACATATTAAATATGGAGCAGCTGTCTTGGCTGCTCCAATATTTGTTCTTCTTTATAACACTCTATTTCAACAACAATTATTTGATCTCAAGTTAGTATCTTTTGATACAAAATCACTTTTTTTTCTGATTGTTTTTTATCCGGTGATCGAGGAGTTGGCTTTTCGTGGAGTGATCCAAGAGTTTATTGCTTCAAAAACGAAACAATACCCTTCTTTTTTCTTTTTGAGTGTGGCCAACATACTGACATCAGTACTTTTTGTTTTGATGCATTTTGTACACCATGTACCTCTTTGGGCACTATTGGTTTTTATACCGTCTTTGATCTTTGGTTACTTTAAAGATCAGTATAAACATATACTACCTAGTATATTCCTGCATATGTTTTATAACTTCTGTTCTGTGTTTATGATCGTATCGTAAGATACAGTTTAGATACACATCGCCTGTTTTATCTTTTCCTGATTTAGTTTTTTAATGAGTTTCGTTGAAAGCTCACCATAACGTTCTTCATCCAGGTTGAGTTGAGTTCTTAGCTCTTCTGCAGGTATCTCATCTGCCCATGACTTCAATAGTTTTAATTCTTTTTTAGTGAGTTTTACTTTCAGTACTTCGAGTAACTCTTCAGGTTCTTTGAGTGGGTTTACGAGTTTTTTAATATGTTTTTCTATCTCTTGATTTAATGTTGACAATGTATATTCCTGTTATTTAGTTATTTGCATTATTAAGACGTACCCGATTCCTGCTAGGAGTATGGTACCAAAAAGGTTAAGTGCCATGTTGGCAAAAGCATGTGCATAGTGTCCTGATTCAAGTAAAAAGAAGCTTTCTATTGCAAAGGTAGAGTAGGTAGTGAGTGCACCAAGTATTCCCGTAACCAAAAATGTTTTGAGTTGCGGTGAAAGAGAGGTGTTTAAATGAAAATATGCAAAAAGCATACCTATAAGCAGACTACCAATCAAATTAACAACAAGTGTACCCAAGGGTAGGGCATGAACAAAATGTTTATTTGTTGCTCCGTTAATAAACAGTCTTAGCGTTGCACCTATAGCACCACCGCTAGCGACTGCAATGATTGTTGTTAAACTCATCATCTATAACCTTTTGCATATCTGATCTCAGTGTCTCAAACCAGTTTTCATCCTCACCATTGACAGAGATAGTAGGCATAAATGTATATTTTACTGTACCGCTGTGACCAGTTCTGACATGTTCATTTAAGACCCATTTACTGCCTGTTATGACTATCGGCTGTACACGTAGTTGTAACTTCTCTGCGATGATCTTTGTTCCCTGTTTAAAAGATAGTAAAGCCTGCTTGTCTGTTCTTGTGCCTTCAGGGAAAATGGCAACGGGACGATGATAGACTTCTTTAGATTCTTTTACATCTTTGATAAGTTTGAGAAGACCGGCTTTGTTTCCACGATCCAGAGAGATCATCTCTCCATGACGCAAGAGATTACCAAACCAGATCGCATCAAAAAGTTCTTTTTTTGCTACCCATCTTAAGTGGTTGTTCTGTAATGCTTCAAGGCCTATGATATCTACGATGCCCTGATGGTTCATGACATACATATCTACAGTAGTATCCATGACACCTTCTTGAGCCAATTTACCACCCATCATAAAAAGTGTCAAACGGTTGATATGATGAACAATGGTACTTTTGTACCTACCAAACAACATTAGGGCAGGTATCATAAAAACGGCGGTATTAAATGAGATGGCAAAAGCACCCCAGTAAAATCTAATTGTCGCAAAGATCTTCATTTTTGACCCATCCTATGATTCCCTCTTTATATTCAACCTTTTGAAACCCTTTACGTTCACCCAGTAACATGGTGTCAAGCGTTTGATCGATCTTTGTACTGACCGTACTTGTTTGCGTAGGTAAGATGTAGAGTGATGCACCCTGTTTTACACATATTTTCTTATGTGGTATATAAAATGTCAAGAGGGTGATAATCGATACTACACCAAAAACAAGATAGAAGAAATCTCGTTTTAATAAGAACATGAACAAAAAGAAACCAACCAAAAATATAAAGGTATATTTTTTCAGTTTTTCAAAGCTGTCTTCTTTAGGATTTAGATCAGACTGTGTAGTGACAGAAGCATCGGCAACGACAACAGGAACTTCTAAAAAAACATACTGTTTTTTAATAGTGTTGAAATAGGTGAACTTTAGCACCTTTTCTTCTAGAGGGAGGACCACATAAAATTCGGCTTCTACCTTTGCATTATTACGCTTTAAATTCTCAACACCAGCTTCCTGTACGTCATTTAACTGCATGTCCTCAAGGTTTGCTTCAAAGGCTTCTATGGAAAGGGTGACAATATGACTTTTTTCATCATAGTTTGAGACTTGTGAATTTTTTATCTTCATGTCAGCCGCGAGTACCTGACAGAAGTCATCTCTTTGTTTGATCGTCTTTATAAAGATCGTGTTAGAGTCAAGTGAAGCTTCTCCATACTCAGATGATATAAAGAGTCTTGGAATACGAATATCTACATTCGATGCTTTAAAATAGAAGGTGTAGAAACTATCAGGACCATTTTGCACCGTAAGAGGCTTTTTGAAGAGAGGTTGGATCTCACTTGAAGTGTCAAAAGTGAATTGAGGATTACTTTTACCAGATTCCCCGGGAGCGATGATAGTCACTGCGAAGAGTTGGTTCTCATATACCTTTTTAGGCATATAACTGTATTTAAACTCGTTCTGAGCGCTTAGTAGGGTAGTATAAGCTAATATAAGACCTATGAAAAGCCATACAGAACGTAAGTGTCGCATTAGGCTTCAAAACCTTTAAGCATACGTATACCATCTTCACTTCCGAGTATAGCTTCTAAAGCACGCTCAGGGTGAGGCATAAGCCCAAATACATTTTTATCTTCGTTACAGACACCGGCGATAGATGTGACAGAACCATTAACTACAACAGGTTGACCTTTTTCGTCTGAATAACGAAGAAGTATCTGACCGTTGGTTTCTAGCTTTTTAAACCCTTCATCATCGATGTAATAATTACCATCTGCATGAGCGATAGGTATGTTAAGTACTTCACCTTCTTCACATTTATTTAAGAATGCATTGTCATTGTTTATCACACAAAGATTTTGGTGTTTAGAGATGAAGTGGAGGTTGTTATTACGCTTTAGTGCCCCTGGAAGAAGACCTGCTTCTGTAAGGATCTGGAAACCATTACAGATACCAAGTACTTTACCACCATCATTTGCATAGGCAGTAACAGCCTTCATAACAGGAGAAAATCTAGCGATAGACCCCGAACGTAAATAATCTCCATATGAGAAACCACCAGGTACAACAACAAGATCGATGTCATTTGGAAGCTGTTCACTTTCATGCCATACAAGCTCTGTTGTATGTCCTAACTTTTCAAAAGCATACTGTGTATCAAACTCGCAGTTTGTTCCAGGAAATCTTAATACTGCTACTTTCATGTTAGTTGATCTCTATTGTATAGTCTTCGATAACTGTATTGGCAAGAAGTGTTTCACACATCTCTTTTACTTCAGTTTCAGCTACAGCTCTATCTGCAGTATCAAGCTCAATGATTATCTGTTTACCAATACGTACATCAGCTACTCCGGCAAAGCCTAAAGAGTCAAGTGCATGGTGTGCTGCTTTTCCCTGTGGGTCTAGAACACCTTCTTTTAAAAATACGTTTACTACTGCTGTCATTGTTATTCCTTATCTGTTTTTAATTCTGTCTAATACTTGTCTGTACGCTTCAGTGAGTCCACCTAAACCTTGTCTAAATCTGTCTTTATCCAGTTTCTCATCTGTATCTGCATCCCAGAGTCTGAAGTTATCTGGACTGAGTTCATCGATAAGAATGATATTTCCATCTTTATCTCTCCCAAATTCAATTTTGAAATCTACAACTTTAATGTTCAGGTCAGCATAGAACTCTGTGAGTAGTGTGTTGATCCTTCTTGCCATAAAACGAATATAGTCAAGTTCAGATGTGTCATTTACCAAGTTTAAAATGAGACAGTGTTGATCGTTTAGCTTTGGATCTCCAAGTGCATCATTTTTATAGTCAAATTCAACAAGTGTAAAAGGAAGTACAGTTTTATCTGCGATACCAAGATTTTTACTGAGACTACCTGTAGCGATATTTCTTACGATAACTTCTATATAGATCACTTCTGCAGCTTTATGAAGCATGTTATTATCGTCAATTGTATCTACATAGTGAGTAGGGATACCTTTTTCATCCAAATATTTGAAGAGTTCAGTTGATATTTGATTGTTGAGGGCACCTTTACCTTCTTCAGATGATTTTTTCTCACCATTAAATGCAGTAAGGCTATCTTTAAATTCAGAGATAAGAAGATCTTCATCTTCCGTTTTCCAAATCTTTTTTGCTTTACCTTCATACAAAAGTTTAGCTTTTGTCATTTTTATTTTCCTTTATTTGTGATGATCAATGCTTTCAAAATTTGCACAGCACTTTTTAGTTGTAGATCTTTGTAGAGTTGTGATTCTGTAATGATAGTATCATCTACTTTTGTTTCATTGCTATCCACTTTTAAAAGTGTATTTGCTTCTCTGGTCGCATTCACATCTATTTTAGAAAGTTCGCTTTCCAAATGTTTTTTAAGATCACTCTCTTTTAGTAAAACAGGATCTTCTATGAGATCTATTTTTCCAAGAGGGACGTTGATGTCAGGAGTCACACCTACTGCCTGGATAGTACGTCCGCTTGGTAGGTAATAACGTGCAACAGTAAGCTTTAAAGCTTCATCTTCACCGATAGGCATAACCACTTGGACTGAGCCTTTCCCAAATGTTTTCTCACCAACAACAATTGTACGGTTAAAGTCTTGAAGTGCGCCAGATACGATCTCTGATGCGGAGGCTGACCCTCCGTTTACAAGTACAACGATAGGCGTTTTTGTATCTGTATTTTCTTTATGTGCACGGTAATTAAGGTTTTCTGATTCAAGCTTTCCTTTTTGACTTACGATAACACCTTCTTCAACAAAGAGGTCTACGAGTCCGACAGCTTGATCAAGAAGTCCACCAGGGTTGTTTCTTAGATCAAGGATCATACCTTTGGTTGCATTGTGCTCTTTCATGGCATTCTGTACACCTTCTACTACTTTCTGGTCAAAAGAAGTAACGTGTACATAGAGTATTGTATCTTCTATGGTTTTTGTATAGACAGATTGTATTTTAATGATGTCTCTGACGATCTTGATTTCGAGAGGTTTAGGCTCTCCTTTTCTTATGATCGTTAAGACCAAAGAAGTTTTAGGTTTTCCTCTCATCATTTTCACAGAATCATCTATACTCATACCGATAGTCGCAGAATCATTGATCTTTAAAATGATATCTCCGGCTTTGATACCGGCATGAAATGCAGGTGTATCCTTGATAGGTGCAATGACGGTAAGAGCGCCATCTTTCATACCTATAGAGATGCCCAGTCCGCCAAATTCACCTTTTGTTTGCACAGAAAGGTCTTTAAAGGCCTTTGTATCCATAAAAGAAGAGTGGGAATCGAGGTTAGCCAGAAGGCCTTTGAGTGCTTTATCTACAAGGTCTGTAGTATTGACATCATCCACATATTGACTCTCAATAACGTTAAGAATTTGTGTGAATTTTATGTAAGCTTCAAGTTTTTCTTTTGCCGTAGAAGGTTCATGGGTTTTGTCAGTAGTATCTTTAGCCTGAGCGAAAGATCCAAACATGTATGCTGCAGTCAAAGTGCTTACAAGTCCGGCAATGATAACTTTTTTGCTTTTTTTAATCATTAAGGTGGTGTCTCCATATGAGAATTGGTTTATAATTTTATTTAAAAACATCTAAGAGGTTGCTTTGAATGCTCTGTATTACTATACATAAGAAAGTTTAACCGTTTTATAAAAGATCATCAGATGATTATGAAGATAAACACTTCTTTACCATGCTTTTTAATTGTTTCATAGTATCCACTGAATTGTTACCACCATAAGAGATAAGCTCATAATATTGATCCACGTCTTTTATGGCACTTTTTTCTGGATTATCTTCCATATATCTTAAAAAGTATTGGTGTAGGGTTTCACCTTTTTTTCGTGTATATCCTTCTTTTTTCATCTTTTTGAACAGTGGTTCCAAAATACAAAGTACTTTATGTGTACATCGTGGACGACGGAAGTATGAAGTGATGCTAAAAGTGATCAGTACTAAAGTAAGCAAAGAAAGTACAAACAGTAAAATAAATCGTGGATTTTCTTTTGCGTATTGCAGGAGTTGCAGTTGTCGGATATTGCTATAGTAGAGTATCCATGTTTCGACTTGATATTTTGCATACATAAGATTAAGATTCAATTTTTTAATAAACTCATTATCAGTATATATTGATAATTCTGTCTCAACATCGATAAATGATGCGGTACTTGTTGTCTCATATCTAACCCAATGTTCATTTATGTAGAGCTCAGCCCATGCATGTGCATCGCGTTCTTTTATTGCAAGATAATTGTTAAGACTGTTAACTTTGTCAGCCTTGTAACCTGTGACGATACGTGAAGGTATGCCTGCCATACGTGCCATAGTAACAAATGAAGAGGCAAAGTGTACACAGTAACCTCGACGTTTATCAAATAAAAAACTGTCTGTCGTGTTGTTTATGTCAAGTGCATCTGGTTTTAAGCTATAGGTTAAAGACTGAGTTTGAAAAAACTTTATAATGCCTTCTGCTCTTTTATCGGGTGAGCTAAACAGAGTTTTTATTTTTTGTGCTTCTTGATAGGTTTTAGGATTAGATTCTTTGTCAAAACTTGATGAAGCATTGCGTGTGTGGTTATCTAAAATATCATGAAATTTATGACTCAAAGAAGAGCTTGCAGCATAATGCATAGGTTCTTTTACAGGCTTTTCAACGGTACTTATCAGATCTCTGTCTAAATCTGCATCTTTAACGGTATGTGAAGGCATATCCAACATGTAGATCCACTGTTTTTGTGTTGGATACAAAGTGACTTTGTAGTCTACAATTTCTCCAATTGTGGGGTAATAAGACTTACTTTCTCTTTTAATATAAGCAGGGAGTGGCTCCCAATGGTCTTTTTTATCTAGATAAAGCATGCTGCCTCTAAAATAGAGAGTGTTAGAAGAAGGCACTTCTTTGTCAAATCCCACTTCCATCACGATGCGGTCTGATGGAACGAGTAGGGCTTTACTGTCTAAAAACATTGTACCATCATGTCCCATACGTTGAACGGTTTCCCCTTTAAATCCATAGTTCGCATGGTCAAAAGAGATACGAGGAAAGAAGATAAAAAGTACAACTACCCAAGGCAAAGAATACATAAACATTACCATGCTTGAACGGAAACTCTCTATCAAGTCGCCACTCATACGGTGTGCCAGTACCATCCATAGTAGGAAAAAGATCTCAAATATAACATAGGTGAGCATGACAATGCCATGAAAAAAGAACAAAGAGAGTGCCAAAAAAAGTATAGGGGAGAGCAGAAGATAAAAGTTGATCTCCCTTGTGAGTCTCTGCATGGAAACGACGATCAGTAAAACATAAACAAGCAGTTCAAGAAAAAGTTTTAGTCGTGAAAGACCTCTGAAAGAGAAGACACCATATAAAGAAAGAAATAGAGTGACCATACCGATGAGAAAGACAAAGACGATCAGATATTTGGATGCAGGAGTATGTTTAAAGAACAGTATTCCCAGAACCATAAATGTAAAGATCAGCATAGGTACTTTAAGTACAAGCATCAAAGGCAAAAGCACGATGATGTATGACATGTCTAAAAGACTTAAAGGAGGATGTTTAGTATCTTGCAAGAGTTTCAAGGATAACATCTATACTCTCCTTTGTAGAATTTAGCAATTTGTGGGGCATTTGTATCATGAATGGAAGGTTTTTCTTTTCGCACTCAAGTACCCATAAACAGAGTTGGGATAAACGTGCTTCATCTTCTTTGGCCACAGTATGAAAATTAAAAACCAGTTTAGGTGTCTGTGTCTCTTTACTAAAGACTTTGACAGACATTTCTCCTTTGGCTACAGATGCCCAGTGGATGTGAGAAAGCTTTTGGGAGCCATCATACGTACGTAAACCGTCAAACTCTTTTTCCTCACCATAATAGGTCTCTTCCTGTTGCAAGAAAGAGTCTAATGGAAGACCTTTTGGCTCAGGATAGACTATACATTCATAAGACTCTTTTATTTTAAGGACTAGACGTACGGTTGAAAGAGGGTATTTACTTTCCAAATAAGCATTTTGATGAATGAATGTACCACGTTTGTCTGGTGTCACAGGAAGTTTTAGGATTTTTGATGTCTCCCCTTTTATTTGTTCAAGAAGTACAGAAGTGTTTTCATCATGAAGTGTTATAGACCATGATGTTGTAGCTGAATTGTTAAATATCTCTATAGGTATGTGACCCTCATGAAAGGCAAAAAGGCGTCCTGAGCGTAGATATTTTGCCTCAAGATGTCCCAAGTTTAAAATACCTATGGGACCAGCAGAAAATGCAAGAGAAAATACAAAGAATAGAGTAATATATACGAGGTTGAAGTCATGCATATAGGCTTCGAGAAAAAGCCCAAAAAGCAAGACTACTACAAGAGCACTGTAACGTGTAGCATGTTGGTCTATGCTTCTATATATCTGAGCGAATGTGCGTAAAGATTTCATTTTGTATACGTTTTGCTGTAGTGATACCTTCTCTAAACTTCAAACGGTGGGAGCAGACAACAGAAGTAACTGCTTGTAAATCATCAGCAGTTGCATAAGTGCGCCCCTGCAGCATGGCCCAGGATTTTACCATGGCAGTTAAGGAGAGTGCCCCACGTGTTGAAAGACCATACTCAAAGATACTACTGTCTCTGGTATAGGCGATGATATCTTGAAGAAAATCAAGTAAAGTATCACTGAGTATGATCATAGAAGCCTGTTTCATATATGTTTCTATCTGTTGTAGGGTAAGCAAGGTGGCGGATGGAGTGTCATCATGTCCTGTTTTGCCCTTGAGGATCTCTCTTTCTGATGTTTTGTCCGGATAACCTATACCAAATGAACACATAAAACGGTCTAGTTGAGAAGTAGGCAAAGGAAATGTTCCTACCTCTTCATGCGGATTTTGTGTTCCTATGACAAAAAAAGGCTTTGGAAGAGTGTAGGGCGTTGCATCTATGGTGATGGTCCCTTCCTCCATGGCTTGTAACAGAGCAGACTGTGTTTTAGGCATGGAACGGTTTATCTCATCGGCTAAAAGAAACGAGGCAAAAATAGGTCCTTTTTTAAAGATAAAAGAGCCTTCTTTCTGATTATAGTAATTTACACCAAGTATGTCTGAAGGCAGCATGTCAGAGGTAAACTGTATACGACCAAAGTCAAGTCCTAAAACTTGGGACAGATGTTTGGCTAAAGTGGTTTTTCCTACACCGGGAATATCTTCCAAAAGCAAGTGCCCACCTGCAAAAAAAGTGGCCAAAGACAAAGCAATGGTTTCTCTTTTTCCCACCAAATGGGTTTCTATAGCATCGATAATAGGAGTAAATTCTGCTGCAATTGTATAATTCATAAAAGTATGTTAGCGTAAATTATATGTAACTTCTCTATAGCGGGCACTTTTTATCTGTTCAACCTTAGTATGATGATTTTAGACTTAGATGTTTTAATAAGAAGAGATTTTTGATATACTCTTCATATAGAAATATCGTAATAGCCTGCCAAAGTGTCCGGTTAATAAATAGTTCTATTAAGAAATGGAACACATACATGATCTTTAAAGTGGGAGTAGAATAACTATGCATAATGAAGACCTTTTATATGTTGAAGATGCCAAGAAGCGGAAATTGTTTTACCGTTTCACTCCTGCAGCTATAGCTTCAAATTTTGTGCCATTGATCGTTATCTTAGATGATGAGGGAAAAGCCCAAGAAAGACACTTCGAGCACAAAATGTGGAATGTACTCACACCCCTGGATAATTTTGGATATGAAAACAAAGGTTCTTGCTGGTTGGGTGAAAAGGGAGACTTTTTTGTTAAAGATCTTTTACAACATCTGATCCATGAAATCGCCGAAGAGTATGAATGTGAAGACCATATCTACATGTATGGAAGTTCTATGGGAGGCTACGGGGCCATTTTACACGGTATTTTGTGTAAGGCAAATGCAGTCTATGCACATGCTCCTTACATAAGATTACAAGAGACAAATAATGCCAACACAGCACAGAAAAACTTTTATGATTCTATATTCAATGAAAGCATCTCTAAAGAAAATGATCTGACAAATTTTCTAAATCCTATAGATGCTTTTCCTATTTTTTACCTGTGTGACGATGGAACTGCTGATGAAAACTGTCTCGAAGATGAGATGACCTATTTTCTAGATGCATGTAAAAAAAATGACATTAAAGTTGATCTGGATCATTGTGCAAAATTGGGAAATGATGGAACTCAAACCGTAAAAGAGGTTTTGAATTTCTTTGAACGTATGGCTTCTGGCGCATAGCCAGGGAGAATAAAATGGAACTATTAATTAATATTGATGTAGACTGCTATAAAAAAGGATACTTATGGACATGAGCATGCACATGGAACAGATAAATTTAGTGAAGTCATTGAGGGGCACGTACAAAAAAGCTGATAGAGAGATGGTAGTAGAGGTAGTTAATGCGTATAAGGAAAAGTATAACTGTAGCTATAAACATGCATATGAGAAGATGGTTGATGGAAATCCATCATACTCAACATATACAGCATGGAGACGTAAATCAGCAACCAGTAAGTAATACTTCAACTTCTGATCAAACCCCTAAATTTAACTATAAACAGGTCTGAACTATCTCTTCACCAAGCCTATTAGCCTCTTGGTGCATTTTCCACCAGTATGCAAGTTCACGTGCCTCGTTTGAGTCTGTGTTGTTCACTATTTTTTCAAAGATATCACTGTCTAAGCTTTCTATTTCATTAGACAACTGTGCAACACAGTCAACAAGAAAGTCATAATCATATGAGTCTGCACATTCTTGTATCGCTTCTGGCACCTCTTTTTCAAGTGTTACCAGTAGGTAGGCATAAAGCTGACAATTTTTACGTAGTCGTAGCTCTTTGTTAGAGGGGTTAGTCATTTGTTGTCCTTTTTAAACGTTCAAAATGATGTATTTTTTCTTACTTTACCCTAGTAATGTTAAATTGTCTTTAAAATAAAATGTCGTCCGAGTGATTTTGTTTCAAGAAGGTTTTTTGAGGAGGACATTATATGACTTTAAAAAAGTAGCCTGTCACATTTTTCCTATTTTAAGTAATGTGACTTAGATAAAAAGTATTAGCTTCTTGTCGATTTTAAAGAGATGTAGTTAATGAAGATCAGATCCCTATAGCAAACCTTATGAAATAGTCTATATGGGATGTTTTATAAGGTATCAGGATACATTTAGGAGATGAATGTATTAGAGTAAAATTAGATATATTAAAATATTTACTAAGTAAACTTGACAATAAGTGACTAAAGGTTGTATAATTAATTATAATTAAATCATTTTAAGGAGTTATACTATGAGTATACTAGAAAAATTAACCAACCAAATGCAAGGTACTATCGAGTCAGGTGTATCTTTAGCATTACATAATAAAAACCAGGAAGTAGATCCTATTCATCTTATTTGGGCCTTACTTACAAACAGTGGTTCCATTTTACATCAAGCACTTAATAAAATGAATGCTGATAAAGCTGCCATTGAGCTCGAAGCTAAAAGCATTGCAAATAGATTACCGACAGTTTCGTCAGTAACAAAAGAGAACATCAAACTTTCTCAAAATCTCGTACGTTCACTGCAAAATGCAGAGGGTGTTATGACAGCGAATGGCGACCAGTACCTTGCTGTAGATGCTTGGCTCATGGCGAATGCAGGGGAGAGCTTTATCAAAGAGACGCTCGGTAAGTACATTGATATGAATGAATATAAAAAGACTCTGGAGAGCATACGTGGAGGAAAGCAGATTGACTCACAATCTGGAGATGAAACACTTGAAGCATTAGCGCAATATGCAGATGACTTAAACCAAAAAGCACTCGATGGTGAACTGGACCCAGTTATAGGACGTGATGAAGAGGTGCAACGTATGATGCAGATCCTCATCCGTAAAACGAAAAACAATCCTATACTTATAGGTGAACCTGGTACGGGTAAAACAGCTATAGTAGAAGGACTTGCACAGCGTATCGTGAACAAAGAAGTGCCTCTAAGCCTTCAAAATATGCGTGTGATGAGTCTTGATATGAACAGACTTATAGCAGGGGCGAAGTATAGAGGTGAGTTTGAAGATAGACTTAAGTCCGTGATAGATGAAGTGAAAGAGTCAGGAAATGTGATCTTATTCATCGATGAGATTCATACGATCGTAGGTGCAGGAGCATCTGAGGGTGGAAATGATGCAGCAAATATTCTAAAACCAGCGCTTGCACGTGGTGAGTTGCATACCATTGGGGCTACGACACTTAAAGAGTATAGAAAGTATTTTGAAAAAGATACAGCCTTACAAAGACGTTTTCAACCTGTAAAAGTAGATGAGCCAAGTATAAATGAAGCATTGCAAATCCTAAGAGGTATAAAAAATAGACTTGAAGTACACCATAATGTCGTCATTACTGATGCAGCATTGGTTGCAGCAGCAAAGCTTTCTGATCGTTATATTACAGACAGGTTTTTACCAGATAAGGCCATAGATCTTATAGATGAAGCAGCAGCAGAACTTAAGATGCAGATAGAGTCAGAGCCTACGGATCTTTCAAAGATCAAGCGTGAGATCTCAACGATACAGGTAGAAAAAGAAGCACTTAAAATGGAAGAGAGTGATAAAAATACGTCACGTATCGCTGAGATAGAAAAAGAGTTGGCAGATATGGAAGAGAAACGTGTTTCATTGCAAAACCAATTTGAGAATGAAAAAGCAGTATTCAATAATATTGCAGAAGTAAAAAGTGCCATAGAATCACTCAAAACGCAAGCAGAGTTTTCCAAAAGAGACGGTGACTTCAACAAAGCTGCAGAGATAGAGTATGGGCAAGTTCCAGCAGAAGAGTCAAAACTCAAAGCATTGGAAGACAAGTGGATCCAGATGATGTCTGAAGGCACTTTACTTAAAAACTCTGTAGATGAAGAGATGATAGCAAGTATCGTAAGCCGTTGGACTGGTATAAGTGTGAGTAAGATGCTTCAAGGTGAAAAAGAGAAGATCCTTGCCATCGAAAGCATCCTTAAAGAAGAGGTAGTAGGGCAGGGAGAAGCACTTAAAGCAGTGGCACGTGCCATTAAACGTAATAAAGCTGGGCTTAGCGACCTGAATAGACCTATAGGTAGTTTTATGTTCCTTGGACCAACAGGTGTAGGTAAAACACAAGTGGCTAAAACCCTTGCAAAATTTCTGTTTGACTCTGAAAAGTCACTCATCCGTATCGATATGAGAGAATATATGGAGAAACATGCTGCAAGTAGACTTGTCGGTGCACCTCCAGGGTATGTAGGATACGAAGAGGGAGGACAGCTTACAGAAGCAGTAAGAAGAAAACCTTACTCTGTAGTGCTTTTTGATGAGATAGAAAAAGCACACCCGGATGTGTTTAATACACTTTTGCAAGTACTTGATGATGGACGTTTGACAGATAACAAAGGGGTAACGGTAGACTTTAAAAATACTATTATCATTATGACCTCTAATATTGCCTCAGATAAAATTATGACAATTACAGACAAAGAGGAGAGAAGAATAGCGGTAAACGATGAACTCAAACGAAACTTTAAACCGGAGTTCCTTAACCGTCTGGATGAACAGGTTATCTTTAATCCACTTGATCTTGAAGCAATTACAAGTATCGTAGATATATTATTTAAAGGTATCCAAAGTAAGCTTGCAGAGCGTGATATTACGATTACGTTAACTGATAATGCCAAAGCTTATATCGCTGAAGCAGGATTTGATCCGGTTTATGGAGCTCGTCCTTTGAAACGTGCACTTTATGAGGTTGTAGAAGACAGACTTGCGGAACTTATACTTGAAGACAAAGTGGTTGAAGGCTCGTCAGTAGCCTTTGATGTTGTTAGTGGAGAGATAGTGGTTAATATAAATTAATTGTTTATATAAATAAATAAGTTTGCCTCAGGGTGACTTGTTTTTCTAAGTGTTGTTAGGCATAGATAAAGATTCTTCTCTACACTCAAGAGTACTGCCGTGTAGAAGACCATGATGGTCTTCTGGTCGCAATCTAGAGATAGTAGCAAGTCGGGAAAGACTTGTGATAATAGTTGATCGATGATCCAAGCGTAGTTTTACTCATTGTTTTTTCTGCTATTATTGTCTCTGTTTTGTTGTACATAACTTTCTCCTTATTTTAGTGTTTTATATTGATATCCATGCTAGGATAATATTTTACTGTCTGACCATCTTTTTATGAGTTCTAGTCCCATGTCATATGGTAGTTTACCTTCTATACTAAGTCTTTCAACCTCTTTTTGAAGTTGTGTCGTACTCATACAGTCACTTGTATAGCACAGGGTTTCATATGTTTTTGTTTCCATCTTATTAAGATCAGTTGTGCTGGTTGCAAATGTCATTGATGTACTGATAATCGTAAGTCCAATGATATTTTTTATAAATTTCATTGTCATATTAAATCCTTTCTATATTAATTTCATAGAGCAAGTATAACACTGAAATTATATTTTTTATACATCTAGTTGTATAATATTTAATCAATATATTTTTGCAGTTTTAGGATGAAGTATAATTATCTGCTGTATGGATTTTGAAAATTAGATTTATGCTTTAAGATTTTGGTGGGGATTTACTATAGGTATTATTTGCTTCTTGTTTTTGCTTATTCTTCTCATTTTGATACACTCTAAAGGCTCTAATATTCTCTAAGTGCTTATCGTATGTTGCAGAAAAGTTATGTGTACCCTTTTTGTTTAGCATAAAAAAAAGATAGTCACTGGATGCAGGTTTCATAGACGCTTTAAGTGCATCCAGTGTAACGGTACTTAGAGGATCTGGCGGTAAACCTTTATGTTTGTATGTATTATATTGACTTTTATCATTTTTAATACGTTCAGGGGTTACAACAGTATGGGCATAGGGTCCATAATTCAACGTACCATCCATTTGCAATTTCATACCTTTTTCAAGTCGATTATATATCACCGAGGATATCAGTGGCATTTCATCGATAGAATTACTTTCTTTCTGAATAATAGACGCGATCACATGTACAATCTTTAGTTCCATTAATTCTGGTTTATGTTTAAAGTATTTATGAACAAAAGTATTTAATTTTCGTCTGGAATCTAAGAACATATACTGCATCGTTTCATTTTCATCTGCTTGACGTGCAATGGTATAACGTTGAGCTAATATATCCGCTTCATCATAATATGCATGCATTTGATAGGCACTTAAAAGTTTTTTTTTATCTAGTTTCATATCATTGGAAAGACGTGCAGTTAGCTCATCCTTTGTCTCTCCTGCATATACGACAACATCCATAAGTTCATTTGTCTTTTGTTTATAGAGATGCTGAAAAAATAAAAAACGTCCATGTTCACTGGGTTCAACACTATACCACCCCTCATCAGGAGTCCTTCTAAGTCTTAACATCAGTTTATCCATCCATGTGACTTCATATCCATTTGATTTGAGTGTTTTAACAACGTCATCAATATTTGAAGAAGGGATATAGAACGTTTTGGTTCCTTCATTTACAGGAATAAGATTATAGGTTAGGGGAATCAATAATAGTAGCATGAAGATCTCAAAGTAAAGAACAAAATGTCTGTATTTATCTGAAAGTATCTTTTTCATTAATGCCCTATAACCCCATAGTTTATTTTTAATCTTAACTGTTTATTATATCTAAGTTGTATAACTTGGTATATAGATGTGTCAAATTGTCATACAAATGAAGTTTTATACTATAATAATAGAGATGAAAAGTATATAAGAAGGAGTAATATTTATGATACCATTTAATCATTTGGGGTGGATATTTAAATACATAGGACCATTAATATATCCTCACACAATACGAGAGTCTCTTTGTAGTTTCTTGATACCACTTTCAAGATCTGCATCTGTATTGGATCTTGGCGCAGGAACAGGTGTTATGAGTGAATTTGCCTATGCCTGTCGAGAGGATCTGCAATTTACTGCTGTAGATCCTGCCGAAGGTATGCTTAAATTTTCTGCGGAGTACGTTCAAACACATAAGGCTAATGCGGAAGCGCTTCCTTTTGATACTAGTAGCTTTGAAGCCATACTCATAGGTGAGGCACTTCATCATTTTCAGGATGTAGAAAAATCATTGCAAGAGATTGTACGTGTACTTGATGATGAGGGTAGGCTTTTTATCTATGATTTTGACTCAAGTACTTTTATGGGGAATACGCTTTGTCGAGTAGAAAAGATACTGGGTGAACCTGGAAACTTCTTTGCACCTGAAGTATTAAAGCAAAGACTTGAAAGTCACGGTTTTTCAGTCAGTATTAGTCAATTTGGGTATCGTTATACTATTGCTGCACAATTGCTCTAATTGTATAATGTATTGAACTTGTAGTCTCCCGTGTGCCCGTAGGTAATGCCCTTGGGGTACAAACAAGAGAATGATTCTTAATAGTTTTTTGCTAAAAATGCATTGAGTTGGTTGGCAAAAGCATGGGCATCTTTCGTCCCAAATGCTTTTGGTCCACCTGTCATCTCTCCACTCTCTCGAATGCTCTCCATGAGGTTTCTCATAGCCAGATACTGTTTGATGTTATCTACACTGTAAAGTTCGCCTCTATGGTCAATAGCATGGGCATTTTTATTGATGATCCTGTCGGCCAAGGGAATGTCAGCAGTAATGACCAAGTCACCCACTTCACATAATTCAACGATGTGATGATCGGCTTCATCTGCACCTTGATCTACGATAATGTATTGTATATATTTTGAATTGCCTATATGTATCTTTTTATTGGCTATAACTTTTGTAGGTAGAGCTAAGCGTTCTATGCTACGAAGGACGATAGGTTTAAGAAGATTAGGAAATGCATCCCCATCGATAAAGAGGGTCATACTATCTCTTTAACACGTCCTACTTCACCTGTATTAAGACGTACTTTTATACCGTGAGGATGGGTAGGGGAGTTAGTAAGGATCTTCTGTACTTTTCCGTAAGTAAGCCTTCCCGTAGCTTGATCTTCTTTAAGTACCACTCCCACATCCAAACCATACTTGATATCGGCTCGTTTTTGACCACCGTTCATCTATTATGCCTTTGGTTCGTAGTTAAGTACTTTTTTGACCGTATCTACAGAACAAAAGAAGACTGCATCAAAGACAGGATTTAATTTCACAGTATTCTCATCTATGAGATCAAAAGGCTGAAAGAAAAAACCTGGTCCGTCTTCTTTTATAACCGGCTTGACATGAAAAACGATAGGTTTTAATGTACGTACGACATTGAGGATCTTTTTATAGTTCTTCTCATCAGACTTTGGCAGGAAGTTCTCTTGCTTACTCTCATTTACACGTGCTTTAAGCAAAAGTTGCAGTTTATCATTGAAGATGACTTTATTCCACTTGATGGTTCCTAATTCGATCCTAAATTCAGTATTGCCCGAGGTAAGTGGATGTGGCTTGGTTTCACGGATGGCTTCGAGGAGTTGAAGAAAAAAGTTCTTCCCTCCAAAATTGTTTGCACACTGTAAAAGTTTTTCATGATGGAGTATTTTCTCTTCATCTGTTAAGGTACTGAAGTCGCACATAGTTTATTCTTTGTATTGATTTTTCTAATTATATCTAAATAAACCCCTATATTAAATCGCCCTTACACTATAATACAAACCAATAAAGTACAAGGTAGAGAAGTGACAGGATACACCCCCTATAATAAAGTAAATAAAGAACAACTGCAAAGAGATATAGACAATATAAAAATTACTTTGGGAGCGCCATCCCAAGAGGACTTTAAGCATTTACTAAAGATGGAACGTTGGGGAAGAATATTCACTTTTACGGGTTATTTTCTGATATTACTTTTAAGTTACCTAGAGCTACATTATACTGTGGGTACTTTCATATTTTGGACTATAGCTCTATCTGCAGCTTCCTGTATGGGCATTGGTAATGTTTCCAGATGGGCAAATATCACACATCCTATTTTACATGGTGCATATGACAAAATACCAAACATACCCGCACGTTATACCAGCAAGTATTATGCTACGGGGAAAAGAAGATATATAGACTGGCTTGACTGGCTGAAAGTAGATGCATGGTCTTTTGAACATAACATCATGCACCACTATCACCTAGGAGAAGATGATGATCCGGATAATGTAGAATATAATCTTAAATGGCTCACTACTTCAAAAATACCTATGTGGCTGCGTTATGTCATCATTTATGGTTTTACAATGGTATGGAAGCCGGTGTATTACGCACCTAACACACTCCGTATACTTGACAACAAAACACGTAAAAGATCTAAGTTACCAGAGATCAAAAAACATGTATGGAGTCCTTTTTCAGTCAATGGATTGAGATTGTGGAAAGAGTATCTTCTGCCTTATATAGGCATAAAGTTTATACTTATTCCTTTGCTGTTTCTTCCGTTGGGATGGGGTGCTGTATTGAATGCATTGCTGATTACATTTATGGCCGAATTGATGGCGAATTCTCACTCTTTTACTGTCATAGTACCTAACCATTCTGCCGGAGATATTTACCGTTTTGATACACCGCATAAAACTCAGGGTGAGTTTTACCTTAGACAAATTATGGGATCTGTAAACTATAGAACTGGTACAAATCCTTTGGATTTTGTGCATGGATGGCTTAATTATCAGATAGAACATCATTTATTTCCGACTTTACCGCTTAGTCAGTATCAAAAGATGCAGCCTATCGTAAAAGAAATCTGTGCTAAACATAACCTTGAGTACAGACAGGAGTCTGTGTTTAAAAGGGTGAGAATGACGGTTGAACTGATGGTGGGTAAAACAAAACTTCTCAAAGTAGAGGGTGTGTAAATTATGAGTACTGAGCGTAGAATGGAACGGATAGATGAGAGTCTTTTACGTAAGCAGCCTACACTTCAGGTCATGCTTGACAATGTACATAGTTCACAAAACCTCTCGGCCATAATCCGTTCCTGTGATGCGGTAGGTGTACTCGATATTTACTACACAACAAAAGAGAATGAATCACTTCGTATACATAAGACCATCACGCAGGGTGCTCACAGGTGGACACACCGTTACAGAATCAACTATGATCACAAAGTGAAATTTTTAAAACAAAAAAAAGCCCAGGGATTTCAAATTGTTGTGACACACCTTGAAGAACGTGCAGTCTCTTTTAGACAGATAGACTATACCAAACCGATACTGCTAGTCATGGGAAATGAAAAAGACGGTGTTTCTTCTGAAATAGTTGAGATGGCAGATGAAGTCATCATTATACCTATGCAGGGGATGGTACAAAGCCTTAATGTTTCCGTCGCTACGGCACTAATACTCTACGAAGCAGAAAGACAACTTGAAAATGCCGGAAGATATGACACACCTCTGTTAAGTGAAGACAAAAGAGATGAAATCAAAGATGCTTGGGTCTATCGCGATACAATAGCACGAAAGAGTAAAGGTCAGATTCCTTTGGAGTTTAAGGAAGAAATTATAGGTTTTTAATCTACACGATACCTACACTTTTATACTCTATGATACAAAAAATGAAAGGATTCACATGTTAAATAAAACAAAATATTTAGGATTGATCGCAGCTACTTCTTCAACATTATTTTTCACTGGCTGCACTACTCATAGTTCAGGTTACTATAATGATGGATATTATGATCGTGCTCCATACTCTTCAAGTGTCACTGTTGGTCTCTCCAGTTATGGTTACCCATATTATTATAATAGACCGTATTATTATGTTGGTGGTATTTATTATTATGGTGGGTATTACAGTAATGGATATTATCATTATGGTAAGCGTAAATTCCGTCATGGACATTACTACAACAAAGGGTATCGCTACTATAATGGAAAACGTTATCGTGCAGTAAACGGAAACCATGGATACTATCACAGTAGAAGTACTTACGAACGATCAAACCATTATAAAAACAGACATCGTAAAAATAACAATGATAGATCTCATACAAAGACGAGAACAAATGATAGAGATCAATATGGCAGAATGAACACGAGAACCCATGTCAGAGCGAATGATAGAGATAATATAAAAACTAAAACTAGAACCAAGAATGGTGAGTACGTCAAAACTAAAACCAGAACTAAGAATGGTGAGCATGTTCGTACTAAGACAAAAACTAAAAATGGCGATAATGTAAGAACAAAAACGAGAACAAAGAATGGTGAGCATGTTCGAACTAAAACTCGAACAAACAATGGGAATAATGGCTGGGGCAATGGTGATCAGTCTGCACCCGGAAACTCTGGTGGCAATAATAATGCTGAAAACAGTGATAGAACTAGAAGAAACTAGTATCACTTAGCGTTAAGTGATCAATAAATATTTAAAGTATTCCACCTCATATGAGGTGGAGGAATGAACTACTCTAACTGCCCATTTCCATAATGTTCAAAGAAATAGTCAGTAACTATCTCAACATCTTCGTCAGTCATAGGTGCTTTAAAGTGAACGATCATTTTATCTACTTTTCCACGCCAAAACTTTTTAGACTGTTTCCCACTGTTGATCATATATCCAAAAGAGTGACACGTCAGACAATTTGCCTGTACCGCGTCAAAACCTTTACCCATTTTTATAGGAAAAGGTACATAAGGTACTTCAACTTTTTCTTTTACTTGTGCAAAAAGTGGTGATGCAAGCAGTGTTGCAATTAAAATTAATTTTTTCATTATACTACCTCCACAGTAACTTCATCGATACCATTATATTTATATCCACCGTGATTCCATTTGATATCTTTCGCAAATGGTTGTTCATCACCTATCTTATTGATAGCTTTAGTCATAATAGTCACTTTTCCATAGGTAGTTGGTTTATATGCAAACCTAAAAGCTCTATATGAGTAACGGCCAAGTTTACCATCATCAAGAAGGGCCTTATCCCATGTTTTTCCACCGTCTGTTGAAACAAGTACATCTTGTATACCATGTCCATCATCCCATGCTACACCACGCACTACAATGTGAGAATTGTGAGACACAATAGAGTCCCTGGTTGGATAACCGATCACAGATTTAACGTTCATTTTTTTGATAGGTTTTGTTTTAGGAAATCTTTTCTCTGGTGTTTCTGATTCAGTCTCATTGTCTGGAACACGATACGCAACATCCATAAAGAAGAGTTTTTTGTATTCATTGGTCACCGTAATATTTGAAAGCATTTTAACCCATGAATCAGAGTAGTATCCTGGTAGAACCAGTCTAAGTGGGTAACCATTGAGGTATGGTAGATCTTCACCATTCATCTCATATGCCAATATCACGTGGTCATCAAGTTCACTTATTTCAAGCTCACGTACAAACTCTGGTGTTTCATAGTAGGCAGCTTTTTCAGAACCATTAAATCCTATCCATCTTGCATCTTTGTGTAGTCCTGCTTTGCTAAGAATATCAGATAATCTTACACCTTTCCATGTAGCACAGCCCATTGCACCTGAACCCCATTGAATACCACCAGCGATAGGCTTGAATGCAGAACGGCTGTTCCCCCCACATTGTAGTACAGCGGTTACTTCTACTTGCTCGAACTTTGTTTTAAGATCGTTAAGTGAGATATGCAGTTCTTTTTTCACAAGCCCATTGATGTGAATAGTATAAGTATCCGGATCAATATATGTAGGGATATCTGGCATATGCCAACGTACAAAAAACTGATCATTTGGTGTAAGTACAGAAGTAAATACATCTCTAGGTGTTTCCAACAAAGGGGGTCTGTCAGAATACATGATAAGTGGTCTTTTTTCAGGAAAAGCAACGGGTGATACTTTTCTGTTGTCGATAGGTTGTACTGTCTCTCCAGCATCAAGTGTACTGGTCCCTACTGCGGCAGCTCCTGCCGTAACTATAGCTTTTTTAAAGAATTCTCTTCTTTCCATTAAATACCTTTCCGTATAAAATTTATAATAATATAAATTTTAAGTTATATGTAGTGTGATTATGGGGAAATACCTCTTAATGAAGACTGAAAACAGATGTTAATACGACTAATTTACTAGATTATTGCAGGTTTATTTATTATCTTAGGTTTTATTATCAATTCCATTTACTTATGTATGAGAATATATTGATATACTTTTTATTACTCTAGTGGTTCAATTGTATTGTAAGATCGATCTCCTGCATCACCTAACCCTGGTACTATAAACATATTCTCATTAAGTTTTTCATCTATTTGTGCAATGAATATTTCTATATCCGGGTGTTTTTGTTCAAGTATTTCCATGCCTTCAGGTGAACCTATGATATTGAGAGAGATGATCTTTTTAGGTGACTTGGTCTTAATAACAGATATTGCATCACATAAGGATCCTGCAGTAGCTACCATAGGATCAACAATAACTACTGTTTTACCTTTGCATTCAGGTATACGGTCATAGTACAAAACACTCTGATGGGTCTTTTCATCACGTTTCATGGCTAAGAAACCGGAAGAGGCTTTAGGAAACAGTGCCGTTACGGGCTCGATCATAGGAAGACCTGCTCGTAATATAGTGACAAAAATAATATCTTCTTCTTTTATAAATCCAAATGATCGGTCTCCCTGCCATGTTGTAATGGTTTTATCTTC
Source organism: Sulfurovum sp. (assembly GCF_041562805.1). Classification (GTDB taxonomy): domain Bacteria; phylum Campylobacterota; class Campylobacteria; order Campylobacterales; family Sulfurovaceae; genus Sulfurovum. The sequence continues at coordinate 25,186 of NZ_JBFFOH010000008.1, forward strand.
AAGTGTCTCCGTTTTGAGTGCTTCGTAAGCCAGAAGTCTACTAAGCTCTTGAACGATATGCCTAAAACGTAATGCATCTGTTTGTGTTTCTCTCAAATGGTTCAACAAAGTTTTAACAACAGGATTGGATAGTTCATAGATCATAATATACCTCTCATTTTATTTTATTATACCAAAATCCATTTTATCAATATCATTTTATCGTCTGCTAAAATCCTGAGACAATTTGAAATCCGAGTAGGGTGAGATTAAGAATAATGGCAATGGCAGGGATGATCATAGGATACGTTTTAATATCTTGTGGATGTGGATCTTTTAATTTGATCCTAATAAGTGATATATTTACAAGGGTAAATATAATAAAAATAAGAAAACTGGTTGACTGTGCCAAAGTAAGAATAGGAAAAGCAGTAGCCAAAAGAAAAACAAGCAGACTGGCAAAGATAGTGGCATTTATGGGGGTTCTTGTTTTTGGATGGACAACACTGAGAAAAGTAGGTAACCATCCTTGTGTACTCATGCCATAGAATATTCTTGAAACCATGATAATTTGTATAAGTGCACCGTTGATCACAGCAAACAATGCGATGACACTTAAAATCGTTGCTTTTGAGTGTGTAGCTGTTTCATATACTTTAGCCAATGGTGCCTTGGAGTGGGCCAAGTCATTGACTGGTACGACAGAAATGGAGATTATAGCAATGGCGATATAAAAGAGTGTAGCAATGATCAGAGTAATGATAATGGCTTTGGGCATAGTTTTAGTAGGGGTTTTGACCTCTTCAGCAATATTGACCATGTCTTCAAAACCAATAAAGGCATAAAATGCTAAAAAAGCACCTAATATGATTGCGTTCAATGCGCTGAACTCAATGGGCGGTGTGAAACTCTCAAGCGTATGTATATCCCATGAAACATACTCAAATCCAACATAAATGATCATAGCAAGACCAAAGGTTTCGATTAATGTAAGTAAAGCAGTAATTGTAATGGATTGGGTAATACCCCATATGGCAATAGTACATATGAGCATGACAACTATAAGTGATGTAATAATCTCTGGAGTCTGTATAAAAGTACTCAGGTAGCCGTCAAATCCATCCAAGATAGTAGCAGAAGAGAGAATCCCTGTGAGGGCAATACTGAGGCCTATAAATGTAGAAAAAACAGGGTTGTTAAATCCGGCATTGATATAAACTGCTTCTCCTGCACTCACAGGATATCTTGCACTAAGCTCAGCATAGGTCAACGCCGTAAAAGAGACAACGATACAGGCAAGAAGGAATGAAAGAGGGATATAAATTCCAGCCAAACCAGCCATCTCGCCGATAAGAACATAAATACCCGCACCAAAGATGTTACCCAACCCATAAAAAACCAGCATAGGCAAAGTAACATTACGTTTTAATTTAGGCTTGTCTATACTATCCATTTCGCTACTTTAGGCATATTTATTGTTATAGTATATTACAATCTAATCAATATGCAAAATAGTACTACTAATAAAAAATCTTGCAGGTTTGGGAGAAAGAGTTATGCTAAAATTAGAGTATAGAATAGAATAGAATTATGAAGTGTATAAATTCACAAAGGTTTGAGATGGCAACGAAAAAATCAAAAGATACACCTACGATAAAGAAGTCAAAAATTGGCTTTGATGATGTTGTAGGACATAAGCAGATAAAAGAGCGACTAAAAGGGATCATTAAGATCATAAAAAACCCTGAAATGCTTGAACGTTTTGATACGGCTATACCTAAAGGTCTGCTTCTCTATGGGCCAGTTAGTGTTGGTAAAAGTATGCTTGCAAAAGCATTTGCAAAAGAAGCAGCACTCTCTTATATGGAGATATCCGGTTCTAAACTCTTTGAACTTGATCATATTAAAGATGTGTATGAGATAGCTTCAAAGAATGCACCATGTGTGGTTATACTTGAAGATATAGATGTTAAAGGCATTATGCAGGGCGCAATCACCAATGTTTCTTTTGCAGATATCGCCAAAGTACTGGAGTCTACAGATGAGAGGGTTTTTACTGTTGCTACAGCTGAGAGTCTTGATGAAATAGACCCTGTATTAACATCATCACAGAAACTTGATTTTTTACTGGAAGTATCAGAACTTGATAAAGATGCAAGAAGGTTCTTTATAGAAAAGATCATGCAAAAACCACATGATACAAAGATCGATGTAGAACGTATCGTACGCTATATCGCAGGTATGAGTGCTTTAGAACTTGAAAGAGTTGGACGTATGGCAGCACTCAGTGTTGTTGAACAGGACAAAGAGCTTATTACAGAAGAGATACTCATTGAACAGATCAATATTATCAAATATGGGCATAAAGTTGAAAAGAAGATGATTGAGAATCTTGAAAAAGAACTCAAAATGACAGCTTATCATGAAGCAGCCCACGCAGTACTTTCAGTTTTACTTTTACCTCAGATTAAAATCGAACAGGTCACGATAGCACCAAGAAGTAAAATGCTCGGTTTTGTCTCTTATAATGATGATGACCAGCTATCAAATATATCAAAAGAAAGTTTGTACCACGATATTTGTGTACTGCTTGCAGGTCGTGTGGCAAAGGTCAAAAAAATGGGAAGTGAACATATGGATAGCGGAGCACAAAATGATCTTTCTCAAGCTTCATTACAAATCTATGCAGCCATTACGACTTTAGGGATGGATAAAGAACTAGGGTATATCAATATCAATGCTATTGGTACTTTAGACAACTATTTTCTGGAACAACAAATTGAAAAAAGATTTTTACATTGGATACATGTAGCAAAACAAGATACAGAAAAATTAGTGGATGCACATTGGGGTAAGATAGAAACTTTGGCACTCAAATTGATAGAACAGGAAATAGTAGAGAGTGATGAACTCTCTAAGATCATAGGGGAGAGTGAAATAGTCCATAAAATACCAGACAGCCTGTAGAAGATCATATTTTACAAAGAAGAAATTATGAATGGTGTTATATATTATATAGTTTTCAGTACAATTAAATATGGATGTACATAATTTTTTTCTGATACTTTTTTTAATTTTAGTGACTGCCAGAATTTTAGGTGAGTTATTTGCCCGTTTGGGCATCCCTTCTGTGTTAGGGGAATTGAGTGCCGGTATATTACTTGGTGTCTCAGGATTTGGTATCATAGAGGTAAATGATATACTCAAAGTACTTGCTGAGATAGGTATTCTGCTTTTACTCTTTGAAATAGGCCTAGATACTGATATCCAGCGGCTTAAAGAAGCAGGCCCTAAAGCAATTATTGTTGCATTATTTGGTGCAGTGTTTCCTTTTACCGTTTCAGCAATAGTCGCTTATTATGTATTTGATCTAACACTGGTTGTATCTCTTTTCATTGGTGGTACTATGACTGCAACGAGTATAGGGATAACCATGAGGGTGTTAAAAGATCTCAAAAAAGAACACTCAGATATTGCCCAGATCGTTATTGGCGCAGCGGTAATAGATGATGTCTTAGGCGTAATCATCCTTGTATTTATTTATGACTATGCCGTCATGCAAGAGTTAAGTGTGTCAAATACCTTGAATACAACCATATTCATTTTATTATTCCTGACGTTCGCGCCTATTTTTGCAAACTTTATCTCTAAATTTATGAAAGAAGCTGATAAACATCAAAAAGTACCTGGGTTTATACCAACAATAATTATATCTCTCATTGCACTATTTGCATATATTTCACATCTTTTTGGTGCACCAGAGATCTTAGGTTCATTTGCTGCAGGTATCGCACTTTCAAGACGTTTTATATTGCCTTTTGGTATAGGGTTGAGAAATGATGAAGTGTATTTGGAAAAAATAAAAAATGCTATTACTCCCATTGCCCAGATGTTTACACCTATATTTTTCGTGATGGTCGGATTATCGGTGAATTTAAATGTGATTGACTTTTCATCAACACAATTTTGGTCCCTAGTATTTATTTTCCTGTCAATTGCTGTTATTGGAAAATATATGGGAGCTTTTTTCCTAAGAAAAACAAGTGAATTAAAAAAAGCATTGATCGGTATTTCTATGATACCACGTGGAGAAGTGGGGCTTATATTTGCTGAAGTAGGGCGTGTGAACGGCATACTTGATAATCATATCTATGCCGTTCTGATCTTTGTGATCATCGTTACAACTGTCGCCCCACCATTCTTACTTAAATGGCTTTTTAAATATGACAAGTCGTAACCTTTTATAGCATTATGTATGGAAATTATTTGATCGTAGACTTGAAGTTTTTTTCCATGGATATCGCTTCATCACTTCCATAAGCAATAATATCACAATCTACTTTTATAGCTTTGTTACTGATCTTTTCTGGATAATCAACAAAATTCAGGATATGTTTTATACAATTGATTCTAGCTTTTTTCTTGTTGTCACTTTTAATAACTGTCCAAGGTGCTGATTTTATATGGGTAGCACTTAACATCATAAATTTTGCGAGCGAGTATTCATCCCATAATTTTTGTGACTCTTTATCTACAGGTGAAAGTTTATACTGCTTTAGAGGATCAGTTTCTCTTGCTTTAAATCTTCTTGCCTGCTCATCTTTAGATACTGAAAAATAAAATTTAAACATTTGAATATCTTCATCTATGATCATCTGTTCAAACTGAGGTGCATCTTTTAAAAACTTGTGGTGCTGTCTTTCAGTACAAAAACCCATAACAGGTTCAACCATTGCTCTGTTGTACCAACTCCTGTCAAAAAGAACGATCTCACCAGCACCAGGAAGGTGCTTCGTGTATCTTTGAAAGTACCATTGTGTACTTTCTTTATCACTAGGTTTTTCAAGGGCAACAACTCTTGCACCTCTTGGATTTAGGTGTTCAGTAATTCTTTTGATCGTACCACCTTTTCCGGCAGCATCTCTACCTTCAAAGATCATCAATATTTTAAGACCTTTATCTTTGACATGGTTTTGAAATTTTAGAAGTTCAACTTGAAGTCTCTTTAATTCTTTCTCATATGCTAAGGTTTCTTTCTTTACCCAAATTTGAACTTTCTCATTATGCTTGTTTGACTTTTTATTCTTTTCCATTTTATTCCTTTGATATAGGGTTAACCTATAAATTTCCCACTACTACTTCTTTGTGCATCCATGATCTCTATTTCTCTAGCTCCAGAGATCACTACTTCAGGATTAAGCGTATAGTCAAGATCTTCATCTCTATGTGAATAATTGACAGAGTTTAAGATGACTTTGAGTGATTCAATTCTTGCATGTTGCTTTTCATTTGACCGGATTACTGTCCACGGGGCATTGTATGAGTGTGTTTGTTTAAGCATATTATATTTTGTCTCTGTAAAATCATCCCATCTGTCTTGAGCTTGTACATCTATCTCACTTAGTTTCCATTGTCTGAGAGGATCGGTTTTTCTTCTTTCAAATCTTCTGGCCTGTTCATCTTTTGTCACAGAAAAATAAAGTTTAATGAGAATGATCCCTTGTCTGGTAAGATCCTTTTCAAATCCTTTAACACCTTTCATAAAATCATCATATTCTTTTTTAGTACAAAAGCCGAAAACTGATTCTACCATGGCTCTATTGTACCAACTTCTATCAAACAGGACAATCTCACCACCTCTTGGGAAATGTGAGATGTATTTTTGGTAAAACCATTGAGTCTTCTGTTCTTCTGTTGGTTTCCCAAGTGCTACTATACGATAATGTTTTTCATTCATATAACGTGTAACTCTTCTTATGGTTCCACCTTTTCCGGCTGCATCACGACCTTCAAAAAGTATGATCATTTTTTGATTTGTATCTTCAAGATGTTGTTGAAGCTTAATAAGTTCAGCTTGATAAGGCTTGAGTGCTTGTTCATTACTTCTTTTTACTTCAGCTTTATTTTCAGAGCTTGTTTCTGATTTAGATTTTTTGTATACATCGATTAACTCATCTAATGAGATCGCATTACCATCTATGTCTACTATATTGTTATCTGTCATTTTATTCCTTTGTTATATTTGTAGGTTTATATTTGATTGTTATTACTTTTCAGAATAAAGACCGTGTAGGATCTTTTTCCCTTTTTTGATCTGACAAGAAATGATTTCAAGTTCCTCTTTTAACTCATTTTTCTCTTTTTTACCTAAAGAGGCTTCTAGCAATTTATTGATCTTCCTTTTTCTTTCCCGGAGTCTCTTTAAAAGATCTTTGAGGGATTTCTTTTTTCCTTCTATCCCATAATCATTTAATCCCAGCGTATGTTTAACATTTTTAATAAACTTTTTGATACCCATTAATCATCCTTTTTTTCCAAAATTAGTTCAATATCCTCAGCATTCATTGCCAACTCTTCATTGAAGCTTATAGTATTAGTACTTATATCTGTAAATGTTACTTCCGCCATATCAATAAGGTTTTTACTAATATCATAGGCATAGGCACTGTCATTCATGAGTGATGTTGCCATTTCATTGGTGATCAATCCCTCTCTAATAAGCTTATCAAGTGTACCATTGGCAAGAATATCATATTTCTCTGTGTGTACTTTAGCTTTTGAGAGTAACAATAACTTTACATCTTCTTCGTCGGTCGTCGCAATGATGTTGATATTTCTTAAAAGTTCAGAAAGGTCTCTTCTAATAATATCGTATTGCTCTTTGATATGTGTATTTGCACTCTGTGAGTACTTGATCAAATTCTTTTGTAAATGCTTCGTATCTTTCACTGCTTCCACAATATCCCTATTTGCAAGTTTTAACTTATAGAGTATTTCAATATCATTTGGAGACATAGCTGATTGTGCTCTTGTGGAAAAGTCGATGATCTCTCCATAGATACCTTTTATTTTATTGTTATAAAATTCATCTACGTTGATAGGATCTTGGCTATATGACTCTTTGATCACTTCTTCTAAAGGCATGGATGAGATAATATTGGTTCGTTTTAAGTTTAAACCATGCGTAATGATCTCAAAGGCATTTTCATAGAGATGTTTTGTCTCTCTGACAATTGCTGCCATGGAGGTTGAGGGAAGCTCGAGAACTGACTCATTAAGGTATCTGGCACTGTCATACCCTGCATCAGACCTTGCGCTATCCACTTTCAATGTTGATTCAAGAAATGTGACAAGTTTACCTATGAACGGTACCATTACAAGTACGCCTATCACATTGAAAATGGTATGAAAAACAGCAAGTTTAAGTGCATAATCATCATTGGCTATTCCCACATAAGCACTTATTGCATCAACGGAATACATGAGTTGATGAATAAATAGTATAGCTATGAGCCCCGTGACACCATTAAATATTAAGTGTGCCCCAGCCAGTTGTTTACCAACGATATTGGAGCTCATCGCACCAAGAATAGCAGTGATTGTTGTACCGACATTTGCCCCAATTGCCAAAGCCAAAGCATTCTCATAACTTATTTGTCCAGCAGCAAGAGCTGTGATGATCAAAACCAGAGTAGCATGGGATGATTGCATCACAACGGTTGCAAATATACCAATACCTGTAAAGATGAAAAGTCCTGTATACCCTGTAACAGCATAACTTGCCAGGTCAATAGTGTCTTTAAATGCTTCAAAACCATCTTTCATATAGTGGATACCCAGAAATAAGAATCCTAATCCTGTAAGTACATACCCTATACCTTTAAGTGATTTTGCTTTTTGAAAGATCAGGATTACACCAAATACGAGCATAGGCATAGCATACGCAGAGATCTTCACTTTTAAACCTAGACCGGCAACAAGCCAAGCACCTGTTGTAGTTCCAATGTTTGCACCAAAGACAATTCCAATTCCTTGTGCAAGACCGATCAATCCTGCCCCTAAAAAGGAGATAGTCAGTACCGAAACCAAAGAACTTGATTGCATAATGGTTGTGGTGAGTATACCAAAACCAATACTTTTGTAGAGTTTATCAGTAGATTTTTGTAATATCTTCTCTAGTGTTCCTCCTGAGAAAGCTTTAAAACCTTCTTCAAGAGACAACATACCAAATAAGAAGATAGAAACACCCGCCGCTATCACCTTGAAATCTGGACTTACCCAAAAACCATAAGCCAGAATGATAAAGATTGTTGGTAATAATATTTTTCTCAACATTAAAGAACAATTCCTTTAATCATGAAAAATATTGCCGCAGATAATACAGCAGCAGCAGGGACAGTGATAACCCATGCAGCGATAATTTTTTTCACAGCATCTCTTTTAACATATTTTACTTTTTCTACATTTTTAATATGCTTTTTAGCTGCTTTGATCTTATCTTCTTCATGATCAATAGCTTTATAAAGGTCAACGATTCTTTCATAGTCTGATTTTGTTTTATTTTCTTTGTCTTCCAATGTTTTAAGCTCACCTGTATATGCTTTTAACATTTTTTTCTCATCTTCAATATTTCCCTGTTCTTTTTCTATGATCTCTTCTTGTCCTGTAGAAGCAAGATATTCTCTTAAAAAACCAACACCGAAAATACCACCAACTGCAATGTGCGTTGAAGATACAGGAAGCCCTAACTGAGAAGCGATAATAACCGTAATAGAAGCTGCCATAGCAACAGAAAAAGCTCTCATTTGGTCTAATTCAGTGATCTCGCTACCGACAGTTCTGATAAGTTTTGGGCCATATAGAGCAAGACCAATTGCAATACCAAGAGCTCCAACAGCCATAACCCATAATGGAATACCGGCCTTTGTAGAAATACCACCGGTCATGACTGCATCATTGATAGCGGCCAATGGCCCAATAGCATTTGCAACGTCATTTGCACCATGTGCAAAACTCAACAGTGCTGCTGCAAAAATCAAAGGTACGGTAAATAACATGTTGATACCAGCTCTCGTATTTTCAAGACTAGATGCTCTGTGCTGAACTGTTTTTTTAACGATCATATATACCACTAATGCAACAATGAGTCCAAAAACAGCTGCTATAAGAAAAGAAGGTTTTTTAGCATCAGGTAGAAAGACCAAAACATCAACGATGGAAGGCCAGATCTTTTTTAGTCCTTTGAGTGTTAAGTAGGTGACAAAAGCCCAAGACATAATAGCGACAAAAATAGGTACCCATTTTTTAGCAGCATCAATTTTATTTTCCTTGAATACCATGGTCTTTTTAATAGCAAATAAAAATGTCGCTGCAATGATTCCACCGAGTACAGGTGAAATGACCCATGATGCAGCTATTTTACCCATTGTACCCCATGCAACTATACTAAATCCTGCTGCCGCGATACCTGCACCCATTACACCACCAACGATAGAATGCGTTGTTGATACAGGTGCTTTCATCATGGTTGCAAAATTGAGCCATAATGCAGCTGCCAATAGTGCCGCCATCATAGCCCATATAAAAGGATCAACATTACCACCAAATGCGTCTATGTCAATAATACCCTTCTTAATGGTTTTTACAACATCACCACCTGCTATAAATGCACCACTTCCTTCAAAAATGGCTGCTATTATAATAGCCCCACCCATAGTCAGTGCTTTTGAACCAACTGCTGGTCCTACGTTATTCGCAACGTCATTTGCACCAATGTTCATCGCCATGTAGGCACCAAAGAGTGCTGCAATAGCTAAAAATACATTGTTGGGTATTCCTCCTGAACTTAAAAAACTATAAGATAAAACTGCTACCATGAAGAAGAGCGCAAATCCGAGTCGTATAAAATCAATACCACTACTCTTTATTGCCTCTTTTTCCATCTTTTTTACTGTTTGAATCATTTCCATTTTCCTCAATCCTTTTAATGTGTGTATCTATATAGTATACTCCTTCTCGTCTTAGTAGTTATAATAAATATGACTTAAAATTAAAAGTTGTTTATTAATAAGTTTAAGAATATCTACAATAAATTTTATGTTATACTATTATATAGCCTTGCTAGAAAATAAAATATGAGGGTTTAAATAAAAAAGGAGTTAGTATGGAATTTGTATATGTTGCGATTGGAGTTATTATAGGTGTTGTAGGGGCGATTGTTCTTGATGTAGATAAGTTTTCAAACAAAGTTGCAAAAGAGGAAGAAAAAATTGATACTAAAGAAGAGCATAATGAGGGAAAATAAATAACTCGGAATATAACTCGGACCAAAAAATCTTTTTGGTCCGGGAAAATATTATGAAATAGCTTTAATCACTTTTTCGCAAAAACTTTCAAACTCAGGTAAATCCAATTTTCCTTCTCGTTGTTTTGTTCCCCACATTGGTTCAGGGAAAAAACTGTCTTCTTCAAAACGTGCCATGATATGCCAATGTACATGAGGCAAATAATTACCAAAACTGGCTATATTTATCTTCTTGGGATCATAGTAAGCGATCATCTCTTTTTCTATAATGTCTAAAAGATCATAAATTTCAAATTTTATGAATCCCGGTACTTCACTCATCTCTTTGTAGGGATGCTGTGTAAAGATCTTAAGCCAAGGGATCTCACTGGCTTCTACTTCTATCCTGATATTGGTGTTTTCATAGATGATTGACATTAACGTATCCTTTTTAGTGAGTATTTTCCAAGCTTGTAAATTTGTGAGGCTTGATCGGTTTTTTTGAGTGGTTCTATAATAACATCTGCCTTCTCTCTGGCAAAAGATTCATCATACGATTGATTACTTAGATTGGCAGAAGTGGTATATGCCCATTTAAGACGATCTAAGAGCAACAGGTGATGTTTATCTTGTATGACACGGTACGAATACCCATTTGGCATAATAAACGTAGTTTTTCTTGCTCTTCGAACTTTGTTTTTATATTTTTGAGGCACACGAGTAAATGCTTTGAGTGTATGTAGTGAGTTGACTGCTTTGATATAGTACTTGTGAGGAGGGCGTTGTTTGATCTCTGTGAGTCTATCGGCATTTTGTGAGACAAAACCGATAGTGGTATCGGTCTGTGTCAAAAAAACTTTATCTTTCATCTTAACTTAAATAATCTTGTAATGCTTTAGGCTCAAGTTCACCACTTGCCGCCTTAAGTTCTTTTATGGCCGATGCTGTTGCTTTTGCCGCTGCTAATGTAGTGAAATATGCTACATGGTTAGCAAGAACAGATTGTCTGATGGTTTTGGCATCATCTTTACTTGCTTTGTTATCTGAAGTGTTGATAGCCAATGCTATTTCTTCATTTTTGATCATGTCATCAATATTTGGACGACCTTCAGAGATTTTCATTACTTTTGTTGAAGGGACACCTGCTTCTTGAAGTGCAGTATGTGTTCCCGAGGTTGCAACGATATCAAATCCAAGATCAGTAAACATTTTACCTACTTCACCTGCTTGTGCTTTGTCATTCTCGGTAAGAGATATGAAGAGTTTACCCTCAAGAGGGATGTTGTTCTTAGAGGCAAACTGACTTTTGGCAAAACTCATACCAAAAGTATCAGATATTCCCATTACTTCACCTGTAGACTTCATTTCTGGACCTAAGATAAGGTCAGAACCTGGAAGTTTATTGAAAGGGAAGACGGCTTCTTTAACGGCTACATGACCTTTAAGGATCGGTTCCATGATCTTTTTGTCAAAGTTTACTACATTAAATGTATCGTAAAACTTGAGCGCCTCTTTAAGGTCACCTTGGATCATTACTCTTGTTGCTACTTTTGCCAACGGTACACCCGTAGCTTTAGATACAAATGGAACTGTTCTTGAAGCTCTTGGATTTACTTCGATCAAGTAGATCTCACCTTTGTGGATTGCGTATTGGATATTCATAAGTCCCACTACACCAAGTCCAAGTGCAATCCTCGCTGTTTGCTCTTTTACTTCTTCTTGAAGTGCATCAGAGATGGAAACCGGTGGAAGTGAACATGCAGAGTCTCCAGAGTGGATACCCGCTTCTTCAATGTGCTGCATCACTGAACCGATGTACACATCTGTACCATCACAGATCGCATCAACATCCAGTTCAATAGCATTGTCAAGGAATTTATCGATAAGAACAGGTGCATCATTTGATACACTTACCGCTTCATCCATATATTCTCTAAGCTCTGCATCTGAATAGACAGTACGCATACCACGTCCACCAAGTACGAAGCTTGGACGAACAAGTACAGGGTAACCGATACGGTTTGCGATAGCCATCGCTTCATCTTTAGCAAAGGCTGTACCATTGTCTGGCTGTTTAAGTCCCAATTCATCTATGAAAGTAGAGAACTGCTCTCTATCTTCAGCAAGGTCGATCACCTTTGCCGTTGTTCCTGAGATATTTGCTCCGATCGCGGTAAGGCTTTTAGCCAATTTAAGGGGTGTCTGTCCACCAAAGTGTACGATCACACCGTCTGGTTTTTCAAGCTCGATCACATTTCTTACATGTTCAAAGTCGATCGGCTCAAAGTAGAGGATATCTGAAGTATCATAATCAGTTGAAACTGTCTCTGGGTTACAGTTATACATGATAGACTTCATACCCATGTCTTCGATTGCAAATGCTGCGTGTACACAACAGTAGTCAAACTCGATACCTTGACCAATACGGTTAGGCCCACCACCGATAACCAGTACTTTTTTATCATCATTTTCAGCGATAGGTGCTTTAGGAAGTTTTGTAATGTTTGTTGAAGAATAGAGGTAAGGTGTAAGTGCTTTGAACTCTGCCGCACATGTATCTACTTCATTGTAATCAAGCGTCACACCTTGCTTTTCTCTGGAAGTGTAGATGTCATTTTCTGTAAGGTTATGACCCTCTTTTTTATTGATCACTTCAGCGATCATAGCATCAGAGAAACCTTCACTTTTCACTTCTCTAAGGCGTGTAGGATCAGAGAGTAGGGCAATATCCATCTCTTTCTCACGAAGGGCAAGTTCTTCAAGCTGGTAAAGGTACCATCTGTCAATTTTAGAAAGGTCAAAGATCGCATCAACACTCATACCGCGTCTGAGCCCTTCAAATACATAAAGCATACGGTTCTCATTTGGACGTCTGATCTCTCTGACAAGCTCTTCACCATCACATTTAATAGGATTAAAACCGGTAAGTCCAGTTTCAAGTGAACAGAGTGCTTTCTGGAAAGACTCTTTAAATGTACGCCCGATACTCATCACTTCACCTACAGACTTCATTGCAGTTGTAAGTGTAGAGTTTGCAAGCGGAAATTTTTCAAAAGTAAATCTAGGTATTTTTGTTACAACATAATCGATAACCGGTTCAAAACTTGCAGGTGTTCCTGTAATGTCATTGGTAATCTCATCTAATGTAAACCCAACTGCAAGAAGCGTAGCCACTTTAGCGATAGGATAACCTGTCGCTTTAGATGCAAGTGCAGAAGAACGACTTACTCTAGGGTTCATTTCAATAACGATCATACGGCCAGTATCAGGATCGATAGAAAATTGTACGTTTGACCCACCTGTATCAACACCTACTTCACGTAAGATCTTGAAAGAGGCATCTCTCATGTTTTGAAACTCTTTGTCTGTCAGTGTCAAAGCAGGGGCTATAGTGATAGAGTCTCCTGTGTGAACACCCATAGGATCAAAGTTTTCAATAGAACATACGATGATGCAGTTATCTTTATTGTCTCTGATAACTTCCATCTCATATTCTTTCCATCCAAGCATAGATTCCATGATCTCGATCTCATTGATCGGACTTGCATCAATACCTTCTTCTGCAAGTTTTTTAAACTCTTCCATATTATATGCTACACCTGAACCACCACCTGCAAGAGTAAATGATGCTCTACTGATTACGGGGAAACCAATCTCCTTTGCAACTTTCATCGCTTCTTCAACACTGTAAGCATTGGCACTTTTAGGTAGATCCATACCAATTTTGATCATGGCTTCATTAAAAAGGTGTCTGTCTTCACCTTTTTTAATGGCATCAGGATGCGCTCCAAGGAACTTAACCCCTTCAAGCATACCAGCTTCATACATATCCATAGCAACGTTGAGTGCAGTTTGTCCACCCATTGTAGGTAAGATAGCATCAACGTGTTCTTTTTTAATGATTTTATCAATTACTTCAGCAGTAATAGGTTCGATGTAAGTACGGTCAGCAAACTCAGGGTCTGTCATGATCGTAGCAGGATTAGAGTTGATAAGTACAACTCTATAGCCTAACTCTTTAAGCGTTTTAGCTGCCTGAGTTCCAGAATAGTCAAATTCACAAGCTTGACCGATAACGATAGGTCCAGAACCGATAAGTAAAATAGTTTTGATGTCATTGCGTTTTGGCATGGAGAAATACCCTTGATTTTTAGTTTGATATTATACATAATTTAGATAGTAAAAGCCCTTAAAAAAAGGGCAAATGTAAGCTTTTAAAAGAGGTCTAAGCTACTTGAGTCAGCTTTAGGCTTCTTCTTTTTGACTTTTTTAGGGGATTCTACTATTTCAGAAGGTTCTACTGGCTCAATAATATCTTCTTGTGTCTGATCTATACGACTCGGAATACTTGAAATAAGAGGTGTACTTATGTTGGCATCTTTTAGCGGTTCAATCGTACGATTCTGCTCAACATTGGTGTCTGGAATACTGTACCTGGTCGCTAAGTTGGTACTGTTAGAGTCAAAACCTTCTGCAAGTGTGGCTTTCGCATCATTGATCAGGAAAAATGTTTTTGGATGAAAAGTATCACTATAGGTTTTAATATGTGCAACAGTATAAGAACTCTGCACTTCTACTTTTGTTACAAGACCAACAGGTATATCTGCAAAAAATATGTCATCTAAACCCGAGGTAACAACTTTATCTCCTTCTTTGATCTTATGCCATTTTGGTATGAATTTGATGATCATTTCATTTTCTTTTAGTCCCAAAGCAATACCCGGTGCTTTTGTCTTTCCTATGAAAACAGAGAAACGACATTTTTTATCTGACGTCAGGTAGCCATAGAGTTGATTGTTATGGACTCTTGCAGTACCTGCAACCACACTTCCTTGTATGAGACCATAGAGTTTTTCTTCTACCAGTCCTTTAGGTTTGGTAAGCATAATTTGAGAAAAACTGTTAAGTTTTACATAGGAGATAGTATCAGTGATAGATATGTTTTTTACAGGTACATGACTTAATGTTGGAAGTACTTCATAAATGTCTTTTACTTGTTCTATATAGTGGATCTGCTCTAGAAGTCGTTTACGTAAGATACGATTTTCTTTACTTAGCTTTTCTATAGATTCTTTTTGAAAAATATAGCTTTGGCTTTTATTTTCTAAATTTTGTGTAAAATTTTTATACTTTTGTTTAATGGGGTTTATAATATTGAGAAGCGTATCTGAAATACGCTCATCATTTCGTGATAGCAGGACTGTTAATATAAGCAACAGTAAGGCTATGATGACAAGTCTAGTCTTCATATGCCATTTGTTGTAGTAGATCTAGTTCGTCTAGTGCAATACCGGTACCTTTAGCAACAGCAAGAAGAGGGTCTTCCGCGACATAAACGGGAAGTTTTACGATATCTGAAAGATATTTGTCAAGACCTCTGATAAGTGCCCCACCACCTGTAAGTACGATACCGTTTTCTACGATATCTCCAGCAAGTTCCGGTGGTGTTTGTTCAAGCACATCTTTAAGTGCTTCTGCGATCTCTTCAATTGAATCTTTCATTGCTGCTCTGATATGTTCAGAAGTGATCTCTATAGCAGTAAGGCTTCCCTCAACTTGATCTCGACCACGTACGGTAGTTGACATCTCTTCTTTGAGTGGGATAGCAGTTCCGATCTTAATTTTAAGTTCTTCAGCAACACGCTCACCAATGAGTAGGTTAAAGTTCTTTTTAATATAGTCGATGATCGCCTGGTCAATGTTGTCACCTGCAACACGAATAGACTTAGAAATGACCAAACCGCCAAGTGAAGTAACACCAATCTCTGTAGTACCTCCACCAATATCAACTACCAGGTTACCATTAGGGTCTTTTACCGGTATACCGGCACCGATAGCCGCAGCCATAGGTTCTTCTATAAGATAAACATATCTTGCACCTGCATTTTCTGCAGAGTCCTTTACGGCACGTCTTTCAACCTGAGTCAAACCATAAGGTACACAGATAATAATACGCGGAGAAAAGAAACCTTTTCTCTTATGTGCTTTTTCAATGAAGTAACGGATCATCATTTCTGTGACTTCGAAATCAGCGATAACACCATCTTTCATAGGACGAATAGCTTTGATATTTCCTGGCGTTTTACCTACCATGTCTTTTGCTTCCTGTCCTACAGCAAGTATACGCTCTCTACCATGTTTGTCATATTGGATAGCAACCACTGAAGGTTCGTTAATGCTGATACCTTGACCTTTTACAAGTACAAGTGTGTTTGCAGTTCCTAAGTCGATCGCTAAATCGTTAGAAAACATTCCTAATAATCGTTTAAACATTTATATATCCTTTTTTGTTCTACTACGCTGTTTTTTTATCTTTGATGTACAAAGGTTTTGCACCTGACTCAACTACATCATTTGTGATCACTACCTCATATCCACTCAGTTCAGGTAACTCATACATAATATCGAGAAGAAGCTCTTCAAGTATGCTACGCAATCCTCTTGCACCTGTTTTTCTGTCCAATGCTTTTTGTGCGATCAATATAAGTGCATCTTCTTCAAAGCTAAGTTTCACATCATCAATTTCAAAGAGTTTCTGATATTGTTTGAGGAGTGAATTTTTAGGCTCAACCAAGATACGAACCATATCTTCCTTACTGATCTCACCCAGTGTAGCAAGTACATGAAGACGACCAATAAGTTCAGGAATGAGTCCATAAGAAACAAGATCATCAGCTTCAACCAGATGCAGAAGATTCTCTTCTTCTTTCTTAGAACGTTTCTCTTGACCAAAACCAAGTGTATTTGCACCAAGTCTTCTTTTAAGTATATCATTAAGACCATCAAATGCTCCACCACAGATGAAGAGAATATTTGAAGTATCTATCTGTATAAAGTCCTGGTTAGGGTGCTTACGTCCACCTTTTGGTGGAATATTAACAACGGAACCTTCTATGAGTTTAAGTAGGGCCTGTTGTACACCTTCTCCTGAAACATCACGCGTTATGGAGCGATTTTCACCCATTCTGGCGATCTTATCGACTTCATCAATAAAGACGATACCCTGTTCTGCACGTTGTGGGTCACCATCAGCAGCCATCAGCAGTTTCGTAAGAATATTTTCTACATCTTCACCAACATATCCGGCTTCCGTTAGGTTTGTAGCATCTGCTATAGCGATAGGTACATTTAAGAATCTGGCAATTGTTTGTGCCAAAAGTGTTTTTCCTGAACCTGTTGGGCCAACAAGAAGTACATTAGACTTAGCGATTTGTGTATCATCATCAATGTTGTCTTTAAAAATACGTTTATAGTGGTTATAGACAGCAACGGAAAGTGTTCTCTTCGCTTTTTCCTGACCAATGACATAGTCATCAAGCAGTGCATTAATCTCTTTAGGTGTATAAAGCGTTTGTGTTCCTAAATCTGCTTGTGCTTCTTCCTGCTCTTCTTCTCCAAAGAGAATTTTGTATGCAGAGACTACACAGTTGGAACAGATATAGGCATTTTCACCAGCGATGAGTGGATTCTCCTCACTTTCTTGTGCTTCACAAAAGCTACATGCTTTAATTGTCATTATTTATCCTCATTTGTTTTTGTTCGTGTAAAGGGAATACCTCTTTTAGAGGCTATAATAAATTCACAAAGTTGTTTTACTTTTTCAGAGCTTGTACTCTCAAAAATATTTTGTGCTACTTCTTGCAGTGGCTTACCCTGTTCAAAGAGTTCTCTATAGGCTGCTTTGAGAGCATTGATCTCTTCTCGCTCTATGTTTCTACGTAACCCAGTCAGATTGAGTCCTCTCAAACTTGCACGGTTACCTTCTGCCAAACAGAAAGGTGGAATGTCTTGCGCCAAGGCACTGGCTCCACCTATCATTGCATAGTCACCGATACGTACAAACTGATGTATAGGTGTGAGGCCACCGATAACGACATGGTTACCTAGTTCTACATGTCCTGCAAGTGTAGCACCATTTGCCAGGATACAGTTATCTCCAATGATCACGTCATGACCTAAGTGCACGTACCCCATAAGCAGGTTTCCATTTCCTATCTTGGTAACAGAACCACCACCTTCCGTTCCCGGATTGAGCAGGGTAAACTCTCTGATGGTATTGTTGTCTCCTATAATGAGTTCAACATGTTCACCATTAAATTTCAAATCTTGAGGTATCGTACCCACAGCAGAGTGGGAAAAGATACGGTTACCTTTACCGATGGTTGTATGGCCTTCGATCACAGCATGGGAAGCTACAGTAGTATTATCGCCTATTTTTACATTTTCACCAATATAGGCAAAAGGACCTACAGATACGTTATTGCCTAAGATAGCTCCATCTTCTATGACTGCGGATGCGTGTATTAAAGACATCAACAAACCTATTTGTCTACGATCATAGCTTTAAGTTCAGCTTGCGCTACCACTTTGTCATCTACATATGCTTTTGCATCAAGCTGCCATACAGCACCTTTGTTTTTGATCACAGATATTTTGTAGATAAGCTGATCACCCGGAGTAACAGGTGAACGGAACTTCGCTTTATCAATACTCATAAAGTATACGACTTTATTTTCTATCTCATCCTGGCTCTCTATATCCATACTTTTAAAAGCCAATACACCACCAGCTTGAGCCATTCCTTCAATGATCATTACACCTGGGTAGATAGGGTGACCTGGAAAATGTCCTTGAAAAACAGGTTCAGAAATAGAAACATTTTTTAAACCTTCAATATACTCACCCGGAGTAAGTTCAGTAATTCTGTCCACTAGTAAAAATGGATATCTGTGTGGTAATATGTTTTGAATATCTACAACGTTATAAAGCATAGAGAGACCTTTGATTTGAAAATTCTCTTATTTTATCTAAAAGTTTGTAAAAAGCGGTTTATATTTCTATCAAGACTTCTTTAACATCGCTGTAGGTTTTACTTTGGCAAAGGATCTCTATCTTGTTAATGGGTATCTCTTCTACGACCATGATAATAGACAGATCGTAAGGTGTTACCCCCAGTTTCGCACGCAGTGCTACTTCTTGACTAAAAGTGGGTGGAGAATAGATGAGTTCGGTGACTGTACTATAGTCCGTATCGGCCACATCATTGTAGTGCTTGAGTGTGATGAAACGTACCTCATCACGGTTCATATGATACACTTCCCCTATGTTGTACTCTATCTTTCCTCTGGTGTACTCACCTTTGATAGTGGAGTAGGGTAAAAAATGTGCTGGCACAACTTCTTTACGTACACGAAGTAAGCCCATAGTTAAACGCCAGTTTAAAAAACGTTGTTTGATTATCTTGTGCGGGATCTGTTCTTCTTCCATTTGCCAACGTTTCTCGTACATTTCTATACGTTCTTCTATGGACTCGGGCTGTATCTGACCAGACAAAGGTACAAATAATTCATCAGCCAGTTTTTCCTGTTGGTCACGTTGTATATTGAGAGCGAACATACATCCACAGTAGTCTTGACGGTAAAGTGAATCTTCTTTAGCCAAGATGTTCTGTTCCTGTGTCCCTGAAGCTTTTCTATAGTCAGGAGCCACAAAAGTGATGCCTTCTTGTTCAGCTAATAGATCACCGGATGCTTGGAGTTGTTGGAGTGATTTTTTAGGACTTGTGAGTAGGGTGGAGGTAAACGCAGTCTCTCCCATTTCGCTGGCTTTTTTTGCAGAAACTTCAAAACGTCGGTCGAAGCAGACACCGCAACGTGAGCCTTTTTCAGGTTCGTGCTCCAAACCGCGTACAGCTTCAAGCCAGTTTTCTACATCATAGTCGCCTTCTATGAGGTCTATGCCCAGCATTTTACAACTTCGTTTTACATCCAGCAGCCGTAAGTAGTATTCAGAGTAGGGATGTATGTTCGGATCATAAAAGAATCCGGTCAATTTTTCTTTCGGGTATTCTACTTGTAGTTTTTGTAAAAAGTAGTGGCTGTCTACAGAACAGCAGATATGAACTAACATCGTTTATTCCATTATGATTTTTGCAACATTCTCTGAACTTCCATGAGAAAGATATGCTTTCAATTCTTCTGCTTTTTGAGCGAAGATATTACGGTCGGTATTGTAGTACTCTTTGAGTAAGTTGTCAACTGTGACTTCTTCCTGGAGTATTTCGTTGTGTAAAGTCGTGTTATTGTAGTGTGTCAAGATGATGTTTGCCAGGCCTACTTGTTTGATGCCAAGCAGTTTTGTACCTATGAAGAAGTCTACTTTCTTTGCTATGTAGGCCAAAGTAAATGGTGTACCGATGAGAGCTGCTTCAAGTGTGGCAGTACCTGAACATATAAATGCAAACTCTGCACGTCTAAGTGCTTCATGGGTGTCACGTACAACTTCAAATTCTCTGTTGCCTCGGTAGAGTTTGGCTATTTTGTTTCTAGAAAATGAAGGCGGAATGACCAGCAAAGGTCTGATCTCAGGGAATTTTCTGCGTAATTCCAAGAAAACAGGCATAAGTCGTGTTATCTCACTTTTGCGGCTCCCTGGCATAAAAGCAATGCATCCTTTGGTCTCTTCATCATTTCTGTGTACATCAATTTCATCAAGTAAAGGGTGACCGACATATTGTGCTTTCTCACTGTTGTAAAAGTCCATCTCAAAAGGAAGAATACCCAGCAGTTTGTCACAGTACGCTTCTAATTTCTTTACTCGTTTAGGACGGCTTGCCCATACTTGAGGGAGGATATAGTAGATGATCTCTTTATCTGGGTAATTCTCTTTTAGTTTTTTAGCCAGGGGAAGGTTAAATCCTGAGGAGTCCATAAGAAGGATCTTATCTGCATCTGCGGCAAGTTCTACCATTTCATCTGCCACTTTAAAGAACCAGCGTAATTTCTTGATGGCATCTACCACACCCATAATAGCCATTTCACTTATGTCATAAAGCGGTGTACCTTCTTTTATACTTTTGTCGAAGATACCTAGCAGCACTACATCATGTGTATGTTGAAGTACTTCTTTTAAATGCAGGTTTGATGAAGGTTCGAGGGCTGAGACGAGAAGTTTCATTTAATGCTTCCTTGTGTATAACTCATGATTTATCTTCTTTCAACAATTTCTTCTGTAAAGGTTTAGAATCTATTACTTTTATATCCCTGGGAGTTTCGATCTCTCTTAGTCTTTCATTTTCCAATCTTTTGCCTCTCCAATAATATCCACCCATCACACCACCGGTTGCTGTAATAGCTAAGAGACCGGCTGTTACCATTTGCGCAAAAATAAACAATGCTCCCACACCCAAAGCAGCTGCAAAAGCGGCACCCACTTTGAAGTTGGCCTTTGCATGGGCTTTTTGAGTTTCTTTTGTAATGTTCTTATGGGCTTCTTTAATGACACGTTCTTTTGCCCGCTGCGCATTGACTCGAAGTTTATCACGTTCATTGGCAAAATCATCTTTCACTTTAACAATGGCATCTTTACTGTGATGTCCTGCTATAGAGTTAAACCAAAAAGCAACGACAAGGGCAATAATCAGTAAGGGAATAGCTAAACGTAAAATTCCTGTCATATTTAACTCAGCAGGGGCCAACAGAATCAACACATAAGTCGCTACCTGAGCGATAATAATACCAAAGAGAAATTTTAAGAGATTCATACTGTTAACCACCCAGCCGCTAAAAATGCACCTGATGCGAGTACTCCGCCAAAGAGTGCATAAGGTAGCTGTGTTCTTACATGTTCCACATGGTCACATCCAGCTGCCATGGATGAAATGATGGTTGTGTCAGAGATAGGCGAGGAGTGGTCTCCAAAGATCCCTCCTGAGATGACAGCGGCTATGACTAAAGGGATATGCAGATCCATCGTCGCACCCAACGCCAGACCTATAGGCATCATAATTGAAAATGTTCCCCAGCTTGTTCCTGTTGAAAATGCGGTAATACTCGCCACTAAAAAGATGAGAAGGGGAATGAGCATAGGAGAGATGTTTCCGCTTAGCATATGTGCCAGGTATTTGGCTGTACCAAGGTCACCAATGACTTTACCTATGAGTAGGGCAAAGAGCATGATCATACCTACGGGTATCATATCCCCTATACCTTCGTAGAATCCCTTAAAGTAGTTTTTGTGAGTGAGGGCTTTAGTCGGTACAAAATAGAGGTACATAAAGAAGAGTGTTACTATCACTGCATAGTACACGGAAGTAGAACCAGAGCCTTTAAATATGTCACCTTCTCCTGTAAAATAAAGCCCTACAGGTACCATGATAACCATCACCAAAATAGGTAAAAGCATTTTGTAGGGAGTAGCTTTTACATGTGCCTTATCATCCGGTAAAACGTAGGCTACTGGGGTAGAGTTTTTCATAGGTCCAATATTGATATTTAAAAATATAACACCTAAGACTATGGCTAAAGTAAAGAGGGAATAGAAGTTAAAAGGGATAGAGGCGATGAGCAGAGAAATACCATCACCTGAGATCACTTGAGAATCAATAGCCGTAATGATAAGACCTAAAAGCAATGCACCCCAGGCATTCAGTGGAATGATCGAACAGATAGGAGCAGACGTTGAATCACAGATGTAGGCAAGTTTTTCTCTACTAACACCATTTTTATCACACAAAGGTTTTGCTACAGTTCCTGCTACAAGTGCTGTGATGGAAGACTCTATAAAAATGATCACACCAACAATATAAGCAAGCATCATTGCTCCTGTTGGAGAATCGATCTTCTTCGCTTTTTGACTCAGATATAAAACAAAACTGTCTACAGCCCCACTAAGTGTCAGTAGTCTGATAATAGAACCGACCATAACCACAAACAAAAGCATTTTTGCGATCCAACCCTCAGAAAAAAGGGCAATGACACCATCAAAAAGTGCGATGAAGGCATCTATAGGATTATAAGCATTCAATACGAGTAAACCTGCAAATATACCGCTCATGAGTGAAACGATCACATCTTTGGTTATAATAGCTAAAATGATTGTCAGCAACGGGATTGCTATTGATACGATTCCATATTCCATAGAAGGATTATACCACATGAAGATTGTACTTGCACTATGTGTGACACTTATCACTCTACAGGCTCAAACAAAACAACTTTTGGTCGTAACAACAAAAAATTGGTCTGCACCTACAGGGACTCTGCAACGTTATGCACTGCATGACACAGGTTGGCAAAAAGTGGGTGATGAGATAGATATTAAACTGGGTAGAAATGGTTTAGGATGGGGCATAGGGCTGCATGAAGTACCAAAAGATGCACAGATCATTAAAAAAGAGGGTGACGGCAAAGCACCAGCAGGTATCTTCGAACTCAAACAAGCCTTCGGATATGCACCTTTTAATGTAAAGTACCCATATGAAGTTTACAAAGAGACAGACCATTGTGTAGATGATATAAAGTCAAGTTTTTATAATAAAATAGTAGACAGTACTAAAGTAGAGGTTGATTATAAAAGTAAAGAACATATGAAGTTTCCTAAAGACTACTACAAGTATGGTATTGTTGTGAATCATAACCATATAGATGAAAAGGGAGCCACAAAGGGTGCAGGGTCATGCATTTTTATACATATCAAGCATGTGCCTACAGCCGGATGTACAGTCATGAATGAAAATCAGATACAAACACTGCTACACTGGTTGGATCCGGAGGCAGAACCGCTTTTAATTCAGGGAACAGAGGATGTGGTAAAAAAGCTTTGGAAAACGCTTAGATAAGTTTTTAATAAATACTGTACCTTACGTAAAACACGATCTTGGTTTTTTTGTTGGGTAAAGGGTAGTCTTTATAGGCGATACGTATCACGTCTAAAGTATTTTGGTCCAAAGCCTGGTGGCCTATATGCCTTTTTAATTTGAGGTCCGAGATATCACCGTTTGGATGGAGATAAAAAGAGACGATGTTGGTTCCCTGCTGTCTTGTACGCACCGCGACATCCGGATAGCCGTTTCGGGTAAGTGTACGTTGCGTGATACTGTGGATGGTGCCCAGATTGTTTTTAATAAACTTTTTTTGTGTTTCACTGTAGGTATTGAATTCTTCACCATAAAGCTGATTGATCATTCTTGCACCATAACTGCCTGAGGATGATGGCCGGCTCCGCTGAGTAGGGAACATCGATGTACCAGAACCCATGAGTGCATTGGCAAGAGGGTCACTTGAACGCTTAGGTTGTCTGTATTGTTTCGTTTTTTTCACTACAGACTTTTTCTGTACCTTTTTAACAATTTTCTTCTTCTCCTCTTTTTTAACGACCTTTTTTACAGGTTTGGGCACTGTTTTAGTGACATTATTTTCTTCTGTGCTCTGCTGTGCAAATACCTTTTTACTCTCATCTAAATCTTTTCTCTTTATGGGTTGTACTGCTGTTTCCATCGGTTTTTGGATGAGTGGCTTGGGTATGGGCGGAGTCACGATGGGTTTAGGTACAGGCACTGGCTTTGGTTTAGGTGCAGGAGGAATAACCATCTGTTGCAGATTAAGGCTTATCTTTTTATCTTCTTTCTTAGTGGGTAAGAAGGTGATCTCTTTCCAGTTTTTAGTAAAGAGCAGCAAGATCAGTAAATGTAACAATAAAGAGAGTAATAATCCTTTCAACGTTCTGATGATACTCTCCTTGTATATAGCCCTAAGTGCCGTTAGTGTATAATCTTTGCAATTATACATTATGAGGATTAATAACATGGCATATGACAAAAGTATAGCAGCATTTGAAGAAGCATATAAAGTGATACCCGGGGGGGTTGACTCACCGGTACGTGCATTTTCAGGAGTAGAGGGTACACCACCATTCATCCAAAGAGGTGAGGGGGCATATCTTTTTGATATTGACGGTAACAGATATATCGACTATGTACAAAGTTGGGGTCCGCTTATTTTTGGTCATGCAGATAAAGAGATCGAAACATCAGTGATAGAGGCCGTTCAAAGAGGATTGAGTTTCGGTGCTCCTACGACTATAGAGACGGAGCTTGCA
>NZ_JBFFOH010000009.1:0-45339 GCF_041562805.1 Sulfurovum sp.
AATAGACATATTGTCAGTGTTCATCACACCATGGTTAAAACCTACAGACATCCACTGTGCCATAAGCCTTGCAGTGATGATCATCACATCATTAAATAGTAGGGTATAGCGATTTTCTTTACCCTTGATATGAGGGAAATTTTCATCAATAACATAATCTGCTAATGCTTCCAGTTCTTTAAACAACCCTTGATGAGCATAGTACTCAAACGTACCAAAACGTACCCAGGAGGTGCTGACACGACACACAATGGCACCTTTTTCTATCTTTTCACGTCGTATATTCTGGTCTGAACCTATGAGCCCTAAACATAGTGTACTTGGTATACTTAGTCCTTGCATCGCTTCACTCATAAGATACTCTCTAATACTTGAGCGAAGAACGGCACGTCCATCTCCACTGCGTGAGTACTCCGTAGGACCTGCACCTTTGAGTTGTAGATGATAATTATCTATAGTGCCTATGTTAATTGCTCTTCCATCACCTAGACGTGGTACATAGTGCCCAAACTGATGCCCAGCATAACACATCGCAAAAGTATCAGCTCCATCTAGATGATACTCTCCATTCAGTAGTTTTACAAAGTTGTCACTCTGAAGTTCACTCTCATCGATCTTAAGTGCCTTGGCCACATCCGGATTTACATGAATAGGGTGAGGGTTATGTAACGGTGTAGGTGTTACTTTGTCATAACACTCATCTGACAATTGTAAATATGGATTCGTTAATTTTATTTCATTTAATTTCATGCTTGCATTCTACACAGCAAGGCTTTGAGGCTACTTAAGGCAAATAGGAGTATAATCACACAATAAAATTTGTAAGGAATATCACTATGGGTAGAGCGTTTGAGTACCGTAAAGCATCAAAAATGAAAAGATGGGGAACCATGTCAAGAGTTTTCCCAAAATTAGGGAAGATCATTACTATGGCAGCTAAAGAAGGTGGTCAAGATCCTGATATGAACCCTAAACTTCGTACGGCTATCCTCAATGCAAAAGCGCAGAATATGCCTAAAGACAATATCGATGCAGCCATCAAGCGAGCTTCGGCAAAAGATAGTGCTGATATCAAAGAACTTACTTATGATGTCAAAGCAGGTCATGGGGTACAAATGATAATTGAATGTGCCACAGACAACAACACCAGAACCGTTGCAAATGTAAAAGCTATCTTAGTACGTAACGGTGCGGAAATGCTTACTTCAGGCTCTTTAAATTTCATGTTTACCCGTAAATGTGTCTTTGTATTTAACAAAACTGATGAGATGGACTTAGAAGAGTTAGAACTGGAACTTATTGATTTTGGTTTAGAAGAGATAGAAGAAGATGTAGAGCCTCAAGAAGATGGTGATGACATCAAGATCGTAAGAGTATATGGTGATTTTACTGCTTTTGGAGAATTAAGTAAGGCATTAGAAGATATGAATGTTGAAGTTAAAAAAGCAACATTAGAGTACATCGCCAATACACATGTAGATCTTAGTGATGAACATATGGAAGAACTAGATACTCTCATTGATAAACTTGAAGATGATGAAGATGTACAAACAGTCTTTACAAATATAAATTAATTCCTAAGGTATAGGAGGTGCCTGCATCTCCTCACCAATTTTAGCATATGACCTACCTACTCTGGCTATGGCATCAAGTTCCATAGTCATCTTTTCTTTATCAGATATGATCATCTCATCTACATAAAGATGTTTGATCTCTATGATGACAGGAATCGTTTTACTTCCTTTTAACTCCACTTCTTGAAGATACTCACAAAAGAATGCCACTTTGATCCCTTCAACTATAGGTGGAAAATCATCAAATATCTTTTGCGTTGGAATATCAAATACTTCAGATTCACTCTCTGTAGGCTCTAGTCCCTTAGAACTGAGATGCATCATATCAAGTTTACTCTCATCTGTGATACAAAGTACGCATTTTTGAGACGCTCGAAGATTTCGAAGGGTATCTTTTGGTGTTCCATCAGCCCTGTGTCCTATAGATACTATCATAGCAGCAGGGTCAGATGAGAGAGGTGTAAAGTAAGAAAAAGGAGCGATGTTCACCACTTCACCCTCTGTAACTATCCATGCGACAGGTCGAGGGATAACAAGTTGTGACATCAGTTTGTAGCGGTCTGTTGAAGCCTGATCTTTAAAATCTATTAACATCTTAACTCCTCAAAAGATATATTAGTGCGCTCCGTGCTGTTCTACGAATTCCTCATAACCACCTTCAAAGTCAATCACTGTACCATCTTCATTGATCTTGATAATACGGTTTGCAAAGGCATCGATAAGTTCTCTATCGTGAGAAACACAGATCACACCACCATTATAGTTATGGAGTGCTTCACCTAAAGCAACGATAGCCTCAAGGTCAAGGTGGTTGTTTGGCTCATCCATCACCAAGAAGTTTGAAGAGTCCATCATGATCTTAGAAAGCATGACACGGTGTTTTTCACCACCCGAACACGCATCGATCTTCTTTTTCTGTTCTTCTCCGGAGAAAAGCATACGCCCAAGTGTTTTTCTTATATCATCGATATGCCATTTAGGATCAAAACCCTGTATCCATTGTGGTAACTCTTCATCACCTACAACCAGGTCTGTTGTATTTTGTGGGAAGTAACTATGTGTGATGGTTTGTCCCCATTTAAAGGTTCCACTATCTGCCTCTGTCTCTCCCATAAGAATTTGAAGCAGTGTTGTTTTACCTACACCATTCGTACCTATAAGGGCTATTTTATCGCCTTTGTTTATCTTAAATGTAAGATTTTCAAAGACTTTTTCTCCATCATAGCTTTTGGAAAGACCTTCAACCTCAAGTACTTCATTACCAATATCTCTATGTGCCTTAAACATAATAGACGGATCACGACGTGATGAAAGTTGTATGGCTTGAACATCTAGTTTATCTAATTGTTTTTGTCTTGATGTTGCTTGTTTTGCTTTAGAAGCATTTGCAGAAAATCTTGTAATGAATTTTTCAAGTTCTTCTTTTTCCTTAAGCCCTTTGGCTCTGTCTGTTTCTGCTTGTTTAGCTATAAGGTTTGCAGCGATGTACCATTCATCATAATTCCCCGTGAACTCACGTATATTTTGAAAGTCAAGATCAAGTATATGTGTCACAACACCGTTTAGAAAGTGTCTATCGTGAGAGATCACAAGCAGTGTACCTTCATGACGTTTAAGTTCATTTTCCAACCAAGAGATAGTCTCCATGTCAAGGTTGTTCGTAGGTTCATCGAGTAGCAGTACATCTGGTTTCAAGAAAAGTACTTGTGCCAATAATATCTTGAACTTATCGCCACCCGTAAGTGAAGACATTAGATCATCATGTTGTGACACAGGAAAACCTAAAACTGCAAGAAGTTTTTCTATCTTTACATCAGATTCATAGGTAGGATCTTCGTCTGCACAGATCATTTCAAGTTCACCTAGACGGTTGTTGACAGCATCATCTTCAAAGTCACCCTCCATGTAGAGTTTCTCTTTCTCTTTTTGTGCATCATAAAGTTTTTTGTTTCCATAAAGTACGGCATCTTTAAGGGTAAAATCTTCAAAAGCATATTGGTTTTGGCTAAGCATACCCAGTTTTAGTCCTGGCTGAAGCTGTACTTCACCATCACTTTGTTCTATCTCTCCTGCAAGTATCTTCATAAATGTAGACTTTCCTGCACCATTTGCTCCTATGAGCCCGTAGCGTTTACCTGCATCTAAAGTGATATTGATCTTGTCGAAAAGAACTCTCTTTCCGTATCTTTGTGTTAAATTTACTGTACTAAGCAAGTGTGATCCTTGTATATATATTATTGCGATTTTATCATAATGTTCTGAAAGTGGAAGAAAGTGGTGAGGAAAGAGTTTTCATAACATATATGAAAACTCTTTACATGAGTTAAAATTTAATTCAGTAGCTCAATAATATTTTCAATAGGACGTCCAATAGCAGCTTTACCATTTTTTATCACAATAGGTCTCTCAATCAGTTTAGGATTATTTACCATAGCTTCTATAAGTTGGTCTTCATCAGTAACTTCTTTGAGATTTAATTCTTTATAGACAGCCTCTTTGGTTCTCATTAGTTCTCTGGCTGTGATCCCTAGCATCTTAAGTAGTGCTACAAGTTCCTCTTTAGTTGGAGGAGTTTCTAAGTATTTGACGACTTCTGCATCAATGCCTTTCTCTTCTAAAAGTTTTACTCCGTCTCTTGATTTTCCGCATCTTGGGTTATGCCAGATGGTTACATTTGCCATTGTATTCTCCTTTATTATGTAATTTAACTATTTTTTTATCTACGCCGGTAATGACACTTTTATCTTTACCTTCATAGTCTATATTTGAGAGTAGATACCGTACGGCGTTGATACGTGCTCTTTTTTTATCATTTGCATCCAGCTCACACCAAGGTGCATGATCGGTACCAGAGACTTCAAACATCTTATCACGCAAGATTTCGTAGGTACCATAAGCATTCATCGACTTATAGTCCAACTCAGAGAGTTTCCAGCTTTTAAGCGGATCTCTTTCTCTGTCTTTGATACGGTTTTTTTGTGTTTCGTGTGAAATATTCAGGTAAAACTTGAAAAAGAGTACACCATCATCTCCCAGCATCTCCTCTACACCATTGACCTGTCGGTAAAAATGATCATGCTGTTCCTGTGTACAAAATCCAAATACTTGTTCTATCCCTGCCCTGTTGTACCAGCTTCTATCAAAAAAAACTATCTCACCTGCATTGGGTATCTGCTTTAAATGACGTTGGAAATACCATTGTCCCAACTCTTTTGAATTGGGTTTTGGTAAAGCTACAGAACGGGCTTCTCTTGGATTTAAATAATTGTTAAACTCTTTAATACTTGAGCTTTTCCCTGCCGTATCCATACCTTCAAAGATCACTAACAGTCTTTTATTATTATCGATCACCCATTTTTGAAGTTTGACCAGTTCATGCTGAAGTTTCATCGACTCTTTTTCATAAAACTTTTTTTCAATTTTTCCAGATTTCTTGAAGACTTTAGAAGACTTCTCTTTATACTCTGCCAATTTTTCAGTATAGATTATCTCTTGTTTAGTCATCTTTGTCTGCTCTTAATTCTTTAGGTATCTTTTTATTGGTTTGGGCTCCTAGTTCTTTAAGTTGCTGTACTTGTCTTACAAGGTTTCCTTTACCGTCACTCAATTTACTTCGTGCAGCAGAAAAGCTTCCCTGAATACCGTCTATCTGTTTAGAGATCTTCATCAAGTCTTCAGAGAAGCCGACGAACTTGTCATACATTGCCCCTGCTCTTCTGGCTATCTCTTGGGCATTTTGATTTTGACGTTCATACTTCCATACATTTTCTACGGCTCTCATAGCAACAAGTAATGTGGTTGGTCCTACAAGTAGTATCTTGTTTTTAAAAGCGTTGTCATAAATACCGCTGTCATGTTCCAGTGCCACAGCCAATGCACCTTCTATAGGCATGAACATAAAGATAAAGTCTAAGGTATTCACCTCTTTGAGACGCTCATAGTTCTTATTAGAAAGTCCCTCTACATGTGTCCTTATAGAAGTTAAGTGAGAAGTGAGATGTATTGCTTTACTCTCCTCATCTCCTGCATTAACAAAACGTTCATACGCCACAAGTGATGTCTTCGCATCGATGATCAGATCTCTGTTGTCAGGTAAATGCACAACTACATCCGGACGTAAGATCACATTTTCATCTGTGCGCAGACTGACTTCACGTTCAAATTCGAAGCCTTTACGCAGTCCTGAAGCTTTCAGTACATTTTCAAGTACCATCTCACCCCAAACCCCTTGTTGCTTACTGTCACCTTTCAGTGCATTGGTAAGGTTAATGGCATCTTTACTTATCTTTTCATTCAGTTCTTTGAGTGAATTGATCTCATTTTTCAACACCGCCCTGTCTTGACTCTCAGAGTTATACGTATCCGCTACCTGTTTTTTAAATTCTGAGATCTGTGTTTGAAGTGGTTTAATCATATTATCCAGGTTTTCTTGTGAAAAATCTGCAAATTTCTGAGAATTTCCTTCAAAAACTTTTCTAGCCAACGATTCCAGTTCATCTTTTATCTCTTTTTTATGGGAGTTCATCATCTCTTTTTGAGACATTGCATGTCTCTCTTCACTTTCGAGTTTCATCAATAAACGAGCATTATTTGTACGATATCTGCTGTTGTCCTCGAGTATACTGTCTTGACGCTCCTTCAACGTATTATGTTCCGCTAAAAGTGTTGCATGTATCTCATGTGCATTCTCAAGATTCGCTTTTAACTGACTAAGCTCTTTTTCTAATTCATTATAGTTTCCCTGCAAAGTCAACAAGGTTTCGTTGGTCGCTTTAAGTGTTTCTTTGGTCTCACTGAACTGTTGTAACTCCTGCTCATTACTTG
The DNA here is from genome assembly GCF_041562805.1 of Sulfurovum sp. Lineage (GTDB taxonomy): Bacteria > Campylobacterota > Campylobacteria > Campylobacterales > Sulfurovaceae > Sulfurovum. Next base: position 6,399 of record NZ_JBFFOH010000009.1, read on the forward strand.
CTTTTGTGATCTGGGAGGCTTGAAGCTCATGCTCCAGAGCAGAAATATATTCTGTTTTCTCTTCGTTATCAACTTTTGTATTCCAATACCTGTCTTTATAAGTTTTGACTTTCATTGCTGAGACTACGATCACAAGTACAATGACCAAAAGTACTGCTAATGCCATCCCTGCCATCAGCATTAAAGTAGAATCATTCTGTATTTTTAACAACAGTTCCTGCATAGTTATCCTTGTATCATGTCATAATTTTTAGGATAGTTACATTTCATACTTTGAGTAGGTAAATTTCCTTTTCCGTACTTCATATGCTTAAATACGATCTGCACCTTGTTATCCAGATCATCATAATACGCGATACTGTGAAGGTGTTGCTTTTTATCTACTTGTATCGTATATTGTTTGTTTTCATATTCTGCGACATAGATATTTGCACTATGGAGTGTTGCTTTTTCTAAGATCTTAGCGATATCAATACCTTGTGTTATAAGATAAGCAGAAACCTGCTCCAGGTCATGGTCTACCACAAGTAGTTCTAGACCATTGGTACATACTTCTTTTTTTGTTGGTTCTTCATAACTCCATTTAAAAAGTGTCTCATTTGAAAAACGTACTTTTCCACTGTAAGTAATTATTTTTTCTTTTGTATTTGTTATTTTCTGTGTAAAATCTGCCTGAAAATTTTCCGGTAATTCTATGTTGGCAAAGAGCACAGATGATGCCAATAATAGTAACGATAATAGTCTCATTCTTTTTCCTTTTATAACTTGAAATATACCAAAATAGCACTTGTATCGTGGTAATGTATGTCATATTGTCATAAAATTGTGAGGCAAGCGTGTGAAGTGTTCACCCTTTCATAACGGAATATTAATCACTATTTAGATAAAATAATCCCAATTTATGCAAAGGCAACACCTACAATGATAAAAAGCGTACTCAAACTCTTTGGCACACAAAATGACAAGATCGTAAAAAACTATCTCAAAAAAGCAAAAAATATAAATCAACTTGAAGCTCAATATGAAGCAATGGATGATGAAGCTCTCAAAGCTGCATTTGAAGCACTCAAAAGTGACGTGCAAAATGGTACTAAAACTTTAGATGCTGTACTTTATGACTCTTTTGCGATTACAAGAGAGGCATCAAAACGTACATTGGGTCTGAGACATTATGATGTACAGATGGTTGGAGGTATGGTACTTAATGACGGTAACATCGCAGAGATGAAGACAGGAGAAGGTAAAACACTTGTAGCAACCCTTGCTGTTGTACTCAACGCTATGACAGGTAAAGGTGTACATGTTGTCACTGTCAATGACTACCTTGCGAAAAGAGATTCCGAAGAGATGGGTAAACTGTATGAGTTCTTGGGTTACAGCGTAGGATGTCTTACCGCTGAGATACATGATGAGATGAGTAGAAAAGCTCAATATAACGCAGATATCACTTATGGTACAAATAACGAATACGGTTTTGATTACCTTCGTGACAACATGAAAGTAAGAGCCGAAGAGAAAGTACAACGTGAACATAACTATGCTATCGTGGATGAAGTAGACTCCATCCTCATCGATGAAGCCAGAACGCCACTTATTATCTCCGGACCTACACAACGTGACCACAACCATTATGCCAGAGCTGATACTATAGCTAAGCAGATGGAACGTGGAGAAAAGATAGAGACTAAAGCCGGTGAGCCTGAACAGACTACAGGTGACTTCATCGTTGATGAAAAGAACAGAACTATCGTGATGACAGAAGATGGACTCCAAAAGGCACAAGACCTATTTGAAGTAGAAAACCTGTACAACCTTGAAAATGCCGTACTCTCTCATCACCTTGACCAGGCACTTAAAGCACACTATATCTTTGAAAAAGATGTTGACTATGTAGTACAAAATAATGAGATCATTATCGTTGATGAATTTACAGGAAGACTCTCTGAAGGTCGTAGATACTCAGAAGGATTGCACCAGGCACTTGAAGCCAAAGAAGCGGTAGAAATACAGGAAGAGTCACAAACACTTGCAGAGATCACTTACCAGAACTACTTTAGACTTTATGAAAAACTTGCTGGTATGACAGGTACGGCGCAAACTGAAGCTACAGAATTTTCTCAGATCTATAGCTTGGATGTTATCTCTATTCCTACCAATGTACCAATTGCCAGAATAGACAAAAATGACCTTATTTACAATACCGAACGTGAAAAACTTGACGCTGTTGTAAAACGTGTCAAAGAACTTCATGCCAAAGGTCAGCCGGTACTCATTGGTACTGCTTCTATCGAAAAGTCTGAAATGATAGATGCCAGACTCAAAAAAGAGAAGATACCACATAATATGCTCAATGCCAAAAACCACGCTCAAGAAGCAGAGATCATTATGAATGCTGGACACAAAGCTGCTGTCACTGTTGCAACGAATATGGCAGGACGTGGGGTCGACATTAAGATAGATGATGAAGTAAGAAGTCTGGGTGGGTTGATGATCCTTGGTACAGAACGTCATGAGAGTAGACGTATAGACAATCAGCTCAGAGGACGTTCAGGACGTCAAGGTGACCCGGGAGAGACTCAATTTTTCCTTAGTCTTGATGACAACCTTCTTCGTATCTTTGGGGGAGAGAAGATCAGAAACATCATGAACAGACTTGGAGTTGAAGATGGTGAATATATCGACTCTAAGATCGTTACACGTTCTGTAGAGAAAGCACAGAAAAAAGTAGAGAATCAACACTACGAATCAAGAAAACACATCTTAGAGTATGATGATGTAGCCAATCACCAAAGAAAAGCGATCTATGCATTTAGAAATCAACTCCTCGATACTGAGTTTGATATAGACAGCAAGATCAAAGAGAACCGTGCTGAGTATATAGAGTTCCTTTTGACAGAATCTGAAATATTTGCAGGTATGCCAACAGAAGATTTTAATATCGAGAAACTTGCTGCACTAATCAAAGAAGAACTTCGTATCGACATACAAAGTGAGCAGTTTAAAGACAAAGAAGTAGACGAGATCACTGAAATGATCACAAGAATGATGGAAGAACTATACGAAAATAAAATGTCTCAGATCGAACCAGAACAGAGACAAGAGATAGAACGTATCTTGTATCTTCAAGTGCTTGATCCTCAATGGAGAGATCATCTGTATGAAATGGATGTACTTAAAACAGGTATCGGGCTTAGAGGATATAACCAAAAAGACCCTCTTACTGAATATAAACAAGACAGTTACAAACTCTTTACAGACCTGGTTAGCCGCATCAAACTTGAAGCAGTAAAAGTGCTTCAGCTTGTACAGTTTGACTTTACTTCTCCAGAAGAGGAAGAGGCTGCGATTGAGAACATTAGAGAAGAATTAGAGAGTGATGTTGCAAATGCTAAACTCAGTACAGATGAAGAAGAAGCACCTAAGAACAAACCTGTAACAGGTACGAAAAAGCCTAAAAGAAATGATCCTTGTCCATGTGGTTCAGGTAAAAAATACAAAAGCTGTTGTGGACAAAGTGGGCCTAAAAAAGGATTGTTGGCATAATGTCCACTCCTGCCAGAATCTCCTCGCCTAATAAAAAATTTGTTAGGCACATCATCAAACACTACCTCAAATACGATAAAGAAAATCCCTTTATCTTTATCTCTGCAGTTTTAGCCTTTTTAGGTATTGCTGCGGGCGTGATGGTGCTGATGATCGCTATGGGGATCATGAATGGTACACAAAAAGAGTTTACTAAAAAACTTTTTGTCATGAACTACCCACTTACCGTACTTCCATTGGAGGAAGATGCAGTCAATGATGACCTCATCACTTCACTAGGTGAAAAGTTCCCCCATCTTCAATTTAGTCCTTATTACACTACGCAGGTCATCACGAAAAATGACGGTGCAGTACAGGGATCATTGGTCTATGGAGTTAATTTTGATAAAGAGAGTAAGATAAACAGTATTTTTAAAGAGGCTAGAGGCAACGAAACAAGTAAGTTCAGAGTTGTCCTGGGAGAAGGTCTCTCTTTTGAGATGAATGCCATTAAAGGTGATAAGGTCACACTTTACTTTTCAGAACAACAGGCTGTCGGTTTTGGAACCATGCCGCTTCAAAAACGTTTTATCATAGATGGTATTTTCAAGTCTGGTCTAAAAGCCTATGATAAAGCCATTATGTATACCTCTTTGGAAGCATTTGAAAAATTGCTTGACCGTAAACACGGAAGCTATGATGGCCTACATATCTATACAGAAAATCCTCTTGATGAAATAGCCGAGATCAAAAGTGCTTTACCAGATATGGTACTTATAGAAGGTTGGTGGCAACAAAATGGGAACTTCTTTGCCGCTATGGAAATGGAGAAAAAAGCACTTTTTCTGGTCTTACTGCTTATTATCCTTGTAGCATCACTCAACATTATCTCCTCTTTACTTATGACGGTGATGAGCCGAAGATCAGAGATAGCACTTATGCGTACCTTAGGTGCCACAAAAAAAGAGATAAGTTCTATCTTCTTTAAGTTAGGGCTCATTATAGGAAGTGCAGGTATTGTGGCCGGCACACTCCTTGGTGGACTTGGTATTTGGATACTCTCTACTTTTGATATTATCTCTATGCCAGCTGATGTTTACGGTACTTCAAAACTACCTGTTGACCTTACCTTAAATGATTTTGGATTGATCATTTTAGGTACGAGTATCATTATACTACTTTCAGCCCTCTATCCAGCGAAGAAAGCATCTCAAACAGATCCTTTAACTGTACTTAGAAATGAGTAGAGTACGATCCTCTCTAATTAAACATATCCATCACTGAGTTTCCGTGTTCAAACACATCGAAAAGAGAAGCTTCCTCCTCCTCTTCAAAAATGTTAAAAGGTGAGTCATCAAATACACCGAACATTGTATTATACATTTTAGAAGAGTTATACATCATACCTGACATCATTTCTGCAGATTGTCCAGAATACTTGGCCCCCTGATAAAATTGAGTACCTGTATCCATAATACCCCCAAGTGGTGTTGATGCAAAGAAGCCATCATCTTCTTCTTTCTTAGTAGCTCCAAAGAGACTAGGCAGTTCCAAATCCATACCTATGGTATCTCCAAAAGTACTTAAACTGTTCGAGAAAGAAAAACCTTCATCTTTTTTTGGTTTCTCTTCCAAACGTAATGTTTGCTTGATACTTGACAATGTGCTATCCATATCTAAACCATCTTCTAAACCAAGTTTTTCCTTTACATCATTCACTCTCTTATCAAATGAACTTTCATATTTGGGAACCCGATAATCGATATTTAAATCATTTCTTATTTTGTCTAATTTTTTAACTTCCGCACTTGGTTCTTTGATATTTAACTCTTCCTTCACTTTTTTTAATTTCATCTCTCTTGGACTAAGTTTAGGTGCATGTATATTTAATTCTCTTCGTATTCTTTCTATTTCAGTCTCTTTATTAATCGCTTGATTTTGTTTAGGGGGCTGTTTCTTCTTTTTTACAGGTTTTAGCTCTAAACTCTTAGCTTCATGCAGCGGTTTATCTTCTATACGGTATTGATTCTTTATTTCTTGAAAAGCGTCTTCTTCAGGAGGGATCAATGCCTGTTCCATGGGTAAGAGTTCACTATCTATACCGGAAGAGATTTCTGAACTTTCATCTTGTATCGTGTAGGGGGTCTTTATATCATGCAAAGACCTCTCTTCATTATTATTTAAATCAGCCCAAATAAAAACACTCAGTCCCAGCGTGATTAAAAGAATTTTATTCATTGTTTTATTCTGCCTTATTACATAACTTATATATTTATTATACACTATTCTGATGTATTTATAATTTGTGCTGGTGATTCGAGCGCTCTTTTGAGTATTTGTAGAGGCAGTGTAAGTATTTCCTTTCCTGCAGATGTGTTTACCTGTGGATCATCCAATGTTCCTGTAATTTGTAGTCCAATGGTCATACTCTTATCTTTACCCATTAAGATATATCCTACCAGAGGTAAATTGCTCACAACCTTACCTAGCTCTCTTGCCGTTTGTATAGCAAGATTTAGATTAATCGTTTTTTTATTCAAGTCAATTTCTCCGGTTCCTGCGATCGTTGCTGAAGTACCTTTTATATAGATTGAGTCAAATATGATCTTATCTTGTTTGATCATTCTGTATTCGACAACCCCCTCTTCAATAGTAAAACCTTTTACAGAATACCCTGGATTTCGTAAAGATGCCAAAGCGGGTATCGTATTGATGAGGGCCAAAGTGTTATTGTATGCTTTAAAATCTTTCATCACTCCACCTTCTACAATAACCTCACCTTTCATTGTTGCCTCAAGATTTCCTGATAGTTTAAGCGTGTAACGTCCCTCATGTAAACCCTCAAAATTAATTAAAGGATGTAGTACTTTATCTTTAATGCGAAATGCCTGTACAGAGAAAATATCTTTATCCTTAGAATACTTTATAATATCTCCACCCGAACTACCTATAGCTTTTATATTTCCATTTGATTTTATATCCATATCATAACTGTCCATAAGTAGACTGTAGTCTTTATATCTTAGATTACTCTTTTTACCTAAAATCAGCAAATCTTTATCTTGACCCGTTTGCGTTTTATCTTTTATTTTTAAAAGTTTATCAAAGTCAATATTTAGATTATGCAGTTTAATAAGTGACTTTGCATTGCTGTAATACAAGCGTTTATTAAACGCATAAAAATCCATACCTTTTACACTTGCTTTACCATAGAAAGGAACTCTGGTTTTACATTGGTCCTCTTTTTCATAAAAAACACATGATGTTCTTTTTAGCATGCCTTTAAACGTATATGTTTCAAAATCTTTAGTTTTTATATCTACATGACCCCCTTGCTCAATGGGTCCAGGATCAGGAAGATATGGTTTAATTTTATTGAGATCCGTTAATAAAATAACTGTCTCATTTGTATCATGCGTAAGCCTTGCATAGAGTTTAGGTATAACAACTTCTATATGTTCTCCATACGCTAAATCAAAAGGCAAGGTTTGATTTTCCAAAATAAAAAATTTCTTTTTTTCATCTCCAAGTTTTATCGTTTTCGCATCAAAGATCAAATTAGCTTTTTCTTCTTTCAAATCTATCTTACCATGAAGTACACCTTCATATAGTATATCTTTGAGATAAACATTTTTTAAAGTAATCAATCCCATTTTATACTGCAGATTACCTTTTTCAATAGAAAGTTTGATTTTTTCCAACCATATATCACCTTTATCAAAGTCAACATTTACAAAGAAATCTTGATACTGATTTTTTAAACTTAGATCTGCCATAAAGAGAGCAGTTACTGTGCCACTAGTTTGATTCAATGGCAGTATGAGGTCATAGGCTTTTAATAAATTCTGTATTTTACTATCAAAACGGGTATTAGTTCTAATTTTAAGTTTTAGATTAGTATCAGGGTTGAGTAAATTGAGTATAGAAACTTCACTTCCTTTTAAACTTATCTTTTCATATGTCGGTGCTTTTAAATCAAAATAAAGTCCACCATTTTTATAAGTCAATATAAAACTTGGTGCCAACACTGGTTCAAGATTTTCTTTAAAATGTATTTTAGTCTCACTAAAAAGAGCCTCTCCCTTTAATGCATCAAGATCCATTTGGAATTGCTCATTTTTAAGAGACCCTTTACCGCTTAAAGAAAGTAATTTATAGCTCTTAGCTTCTACTTTATCCAATACCCAACTTCTAACAGCCTCTTCTAACTCGAAGTTAGAGATGATGGGTCTCAAATCTGTAAATGTATTACTGTTCAATGCAAAGTTAATTTCATCTTTCTCTTTCTGTACGTTAAAAATTCCTGTGATGTCGTTAAAAAGGAATTGACCTTCCGTTGTGAGTATATCTTCATCTAGATCATAGGTGATTTTTCCACTCATTGTGAGGTTGTGTTCTTTAATAGTAAATATAGGAACAGTTGATTTCAGTATCGTGCCATCACGACTGATATTCCCCGAAATCCTATAATCCTGGCTATCTATCCATAGAATATCATGACTAAATATGATACTAAGTGTGTTATTGTCAAATTCGAGTTTTTTAAGTTCTATATAGTCAAAAAAAGTAAGTACATATTTGATACGCTCAAATGTATCATGAACACTATTTAAAGAAGGTTCTGCTTTACTTTTAGGGATAATGACATTATCTACTTTCAAAGTAAGCTTTTTATCGAGTTTAATGTATAATCCACCTACATTAAAATCAGCTACTTTAAACGTATCTAATTTGATACCTGCCAAAAGCCATAGGAAAAGAGCAAGAAAAAGGACAACGAAAAAAATGAGTGTATTACGTAAAAGCACATGGATAGCATGGGCAGAAAACATTACACTGGTTTTGATCATCTCTTTTGCCTTTTATACTACACTACCCATTAAAACAACCCGAACACTTCTGGTTCCGCAGGGTTCTATTACACATATTATATCACAGCTGACACAAAAAGGCTATGCGTTAAGCCCCATAGACAAATATATTTTAGTCTTTCTTGGTCAACCTCAAAGTGGGTGGGTAGATATAGGAGAGACAGACTTAAATCGTATCGATTTTTTATATAAACTTACCACTGCAAAAGCTAGAATGGAAGAGATAACGCTCATCCCTGGTGAAACTACAGAACTCTTTTTAACTTCAGTAGCCACCGATCTGGAACTTGATCAAACAAAATTAGAAACCTATTATAAAAAGTTTTCTAATTATCCTGAGGCGGGTATCTATGCCGATACCTATTATGTACCTTATGGGATCACTGAACAACACCTCATGCATTTTCTTCTTACTGAATCTGAAAAAAAATATAAAGAGATCTCTGAAAAGATCTATGGGAACTATAGCAAAAAACAGTGGCTTAATATACTCATCATCGCTTCTATCATACAAAAAGAAGCAGCCAATACAAAAGAGATGCCTATCGTCTCATCGGTTATTTACAACCGTCTTAAAAAAGGTATGCGTTTACAAATGGATGGAACGTTGAATTATGGTAAATACTCACACATCAAAGTCACCCCGGAACGTATCAAAAATGACACAAGCAGATTTAACACATACAAATATAAAGGCTTACCTCATTCACCTATAGGTGCCGTCTCATTTGATGCCATTATCGCTGCTATCAAGCCATCCAAAACAAACTATCTCTACTTTATGAAAAATGCACAAGGCGTGCATGACTTTACCGACAGTTATAAAAAACATCGCAAAAATATTCAAAAAGCACGTTGATTTTAAAGCACTAAACAGTAAGTGCTTTAAAATCATTCAGATCAAACAAAAGCAGATCCTTATCTTGTATCTGTAAAAGCTCATTTGAAAATCCACTCTTGGAAAAAAGTGCATAGACATCTACATCTATACCTGACTCCAATGCTTTTGCTTTGAGTTTTGTAAGTTCATTTTTACATACTTTACGGTCTTTATATTTGCATTCTCCCAAGATGACCTTTTTATCTTTAGTCACCGCTAAAATATCAAATTCACTGTGAATATTCCAGAAGCTCCCGCTATATTCGATGCCATTTTTCCCCGCATAATGCTGTACTAAAAGTGCATCACTGAGTTGTTCGTAGACTAAAGAACGCAAACGATCATAGTGTTTTTCGAAGTTATCTAAAAAGGCATCACCCTTCCCTAATGCCAGATCTTTTCTATAATAGGTTACAAATCCAAACCAAAAACGCATAAAAGGCTGTACAAAACGAAGTTTGTCCTGCACACGGTAAGAGCGCTGCTCTTTTTTCAGTTTATGTTTGGGATGGGTACGTAATGGAGATTCCCTTGAAAATTCTATTTTTAAGACATCCAAAGAAACCAACTCTTGAACTATCTGTTCTCCCAGCGTTTCACTTACTTTTGCTTTTCTAAGTACAGAGTATAGTTTTCCATCTCCTCTGGCTACTGCTATGAGTATCTCCCGGTAAGGACTCTCTAAAAGATATGAAGGAGACACAAGTGTCTGAAATTTTGAGAAATTTTGTACGAAATTAGACTCTACCATAGAAAAAACATCATCAAAGTAGTCTAACTCTATATTTTTACCGATCCCACCCAAAATAGAGAAATACTCAACAGCCTGTTCTAGTTCCAAATAAGAGAAATGCTCGTAAAATCTTTGAAATGATGCTTTGATGAAGTCCCTTTATCCATAAATTGAATTATTTTAACATACTTTTATTTGAATTTTTGTATGATTAATTATTAATCAACACTAAAGAGCATTATGGAAACATTTTTCACCACATCGGATAAAATACAAAATATCATCAAAAGTTTTAATCTTACTAAAACACTCTTTGTCTCATCTATCATTATAGGTGAAGCACATACAGGTAAAAAATCACTTGCACGCTACCTTTTTCCCAATGCTACGTTGGTATCTGGTGAAGATCAAGAAGAAGTCAAAGCTGCACTTTCAGATCATGATGAACTTATCATCACTGATTTTGAAAAACTGAGTAATCAAAGTGTTCTAGATTTTTCCAATAAACGCATCATTGCTACAGCAAATTATATGGGTAATCCGGCACTGATCGATGACCTGTTTGCTTTTATCTATACGATGCCTTCACTTCAGGAACGTCCTGAAGACATCAACTATATCAAAGACCTTTTCATCAAAGAAGCGCTTTCAACTTTAATGATAGAACCTGATACATTTAATGCGGATGAGATACCTCTGAACTTAACAATGAACACTAAAAGCCTTAAAAAGTCTATCTTTACATACCTTATTCAGCACTCAATGGATGACAAAGATATCAAAGAGGTACTCTATCACTATTTACTCAAACATCTCGATGGGAATGACGAATACAGAGAACATCTCGGATTATATGAAATACCTCTTATAGAGGCCGGTCTTAAAAAATTTGGTTCACAACTGCAGCTCTCACAAATTTTAGGCATCAATAGAAATACACTTAGGAAAAAGATACATGAACACAACATCGATTGATTTTCAAGCTTTTGTAGAGTGGGACAACAACCCTTTCATACTTTTTAATGATCAAGCTAAAATACTCTACCTTAATAATGCTGCTGAGATTTTATTTGGATATGTATCGAAAAAAGAGCTCTATGATATCGCTTTGTCTTATGCACCTAAAAGCTTCGGTTACAAAACGACATCTCTGACACTTAATTATGATACATTCATGTTTCATGCTGTCACGGTAGGATATGAAAATGAAGAACAGATTTCTCTACGTTTATACAATACACCTCGCATTAAACCAGTACGTAAATTAGAGACAGACAAACTTATTGTCACAGATATCAATATCTTACTCGAGGCAAACATCGCCCTTTTCAGAACAAAAAACAGCAATCCACTTAAACTCTTAACCGATCAAGATCTACCACCATTTAAAATAGACCAAAATAATTTTTCAAAACTTCTAAGAAAAGTACTTGATGCATTTAGATCTTCAGATTCTATTGATATTTCTCTGAAACTTCTTTTTGCTCAACATGTTATCATAGAAGATAAAAGAATCTCTCTCGTCCAACTCTCTATATCTGCTAATGGACGCTATGCGGATACAGATGATGAGATACAATCCCTTGCCGTGGAAAGCCAAATCAAATCTATTCTCAAAGAACACTCCATTAAACTTGAAATACCTCTTATCCAATAAATCCATTTTATTGATTAAAAATTAATCAATCATTGCTAATAAAAATTAATCAATCATGTTACTATTGTCTTGTAAAATTTAATTTAAAAGGAAATAGTATGAAATTAAAACTTTCAGCTCTAATGGCAATGTTCTTGCCTATCTTTGCTTTTGCAGAAGATAAACTGGATTCGGGAGACACAGCGTGGATGATGGTCTCAACAGCATTTGTACTACTTATGACACCTGCAGGTTTAGCACTTTTTTATGGTGGTATGACAAGAAGTAAAAACGTACTTAACACGTATGCCATGGTTATGGGTGCATTCGTAGTTGCCTTTGTAGTATGGATCATCGCAGGTTACTCTATTGCATTTGGTACAAACGAAAGTGCAATGCTTCAAAATGTATTTGGTGGATTTAATCATGTAATGCTTGATGGTATTAAATGGACTGACCTTTCTGGTACATACCCTACATTTGTATTTATCGCATTCCAAGGTACATTTGCTGCTATTACAGTAGCAATCGCTGCTGGTTCTGTGATCGGACGTATGAAGTTTTCAACTTGGATGGTGATCGTAGTACTTTGGGGTCTTCTTGTTTATGCTCCTATTACTCACATGGTATGGGGTGGTGACGGTGCACTTCTTTTTGATGCTGGTGCTCTTGACTTTGCCGGTGGTACAGTTGTACATATGAATGGTGGTTTAGCTGGTCTTGTACTTGCTATCTTGATTGGTAAAAGAACTGGTTACCCTAAAATAGCTATGAAACCATATAGTATCCTTCTTACTGCTGTTGGTGCAGCTTTATTATGGTTCGGTTGGTATGGATTTAATGGTGGTTCTGCATTTGGTGCAAATGCTATCGCTGGTCTTGCTGTAATGACTACAACTGTTGCTACTGCTGCGGCTGCTATCACTTGGATGTTACTTGAGTGGTTTGTCTTTAAAAAGCCTACACTTCTTGGAATCGCTTCAGGTATCATTGCTGGTCTGGTTGCTATTACTCCTGCTGCTGGTTTCGTAAGTGTTGGTGGAGCATTTATCCTTGGAATTGGTGGTTCAGTTATCGCATTCTTCGGTGTTGTTGCACTTAAGAAAAAGCTTGGTTATGATGATTCTCTTGATGCATTTGGTATTCACTTCCTAGCAGGTCTATGGGGTGCACTTATGACTGGTGTACTTGCACTTAATGACAAAGATCTACTCTGGGATGGCCCACTTAAAGAGAGTGGTGACAGAATGGGACAATTCATGGTACAAGTTGAGTCAGTAGTTGTTGTTGGACTCTTTACACTTATCGGTACAGTCATTGTTTACTATATTGCTTCTGCTATCACAGGTGGTGCAAGAGTAGATGAAGAAACAGAATCAGCTGGTCTTGATGAAACAATTCACGGTGAAGTTGTAGTAAATTCGTAAGAATTTGCTACTATTAATTTATAAAGGATTAAATAATGAAAAAAATTGAAGCAATTATCAAACCATTTAAACTAGAAGATGTAAAAGATGCACTTGTAGAAGCTGGTATAGAAGGGATGACTGTATCTGAAGTAAAAGGTTACGGAAGACAACAAGGACACTCAGAACTCTACAGAGGGGCTGAGTATGTAGTTGAGTTTATCCCTAAAATTAAAATTGAGATCGTTGTAAGTACAGATGCCTATGCAGAAACTGCAATCAAAATTATCAATGAAGCTGCTAAAACAGGTAAGATCGGTGACGGTAAAATATTTGTTAGCACGATTGATCATGTTGTTCGTATCAGGACAGATGAAACTGACTCTGACGCACTCTAATCTTTCATAGAGACAAGGTATTACCTTGTCTCTAGCCATATGATTAATTTTTAATCACCTTTATCATAACTTCCCCTCTACAATTTCACAAACTGCCTTATTTTCGATCAAAAACTTCTTTAATTCCTTTCAAATAACAGATACAATAATAGCACTAAAATTTTAGGGATTACATATGGAAATAAATTACGTAATAGATACTTTCTTTGCTATCTTTACCATGACTCTCATCATTTTTATGGTGCCAGGGTTTGCCATGCTGGAAGCAGGTTTGGTTCGGACTAAAAATGTTACTTCTGTACTCACTGTTAATGTGATGATCTATGCAGTAGCCTCCATGGCATTTTTACTTATAGGGTATGAGTATGCATTTGGAAACTGGGATCATCAAGATGGAATGAGTAAATGGGCATTTTTCATGTTCCAAATGGCATTTGTTGGTAAAGTAGTCAACATCATGAGTGGTGGGGTCAGTGAACGTTCTCGTATCTTACCTTTAGCTGTATTTACTGTTCTCGTTGGAGCATTAATCTATCCGACTATTGTGAATCTCACATGGGGTGCAAACTTTTTATCTGGAACCGCTTTAGATATTTCTGGTCTTTCTGATCTTGCCGGTTCAACAGTTATCCACTCTACTGGTGGCTGGGCACTTCTCGCAGCTATCCTGATCATGGGACCTAGACGTGGTAGATATAAAGATGGCAAAGTCCGTGTTATCCCTGCATCCAATATTCCGTTAGTCACATTAGGGGCTTTATTGCTCTGGATAGGTTGGTTTGGATTTAATGGAGGATCTGTCGGAGCTATCTCATCAAAAGAGAATGCGGATGCCGTTGCACTCACCATCATGAATACGAATACGGCAGGGCTTTCAGGAGCAATTGTAGGTTGGTTACTTACCTACTTTAGATATAAAAAATTCGATATCACCATGATACTCAATGGTGCTTTGGGTGGACTCGTTGCTGTTACTGCAGGACCTGACCAGTATGATATTCACACACCTATTCTAATTGGTGCTATTGGTGGGTCTTTAGTTGTCTTATTTGTACCTATTTTTGATAAACTGAGAATGGATGACCCGGTGGGTGCTCTTTCTGTTCACTTAGTAAATGGTATCTGGGGAACGCTTGCAGTAGGTATTTTTGTAGCAGATGTAAGCATCTGGACTCAATTAAAAGGTATACTTATTGTAGGTATGATTGTTTTTCCACTTTCATGGATTACAATATACAGTATTAACAAAATCTTTGTACTTCGTGCAGAGGATGAAGAACAATTAGAGGGTATTGATGCTACAGAATGTGGTATAGAATCATACCCTGAATTTAAACGTAGTATCTAAGGAGAATAAGTATGAAAAAAATTGAAGCGATAATCAAACCATTTAAACTGGAAGAGGTAAAAGATGCCCTTGTAGAAGTAGGCATAGAAGGTATGACCGTATCTGAAGTAAAAGGATATGGAAGACAACAGGGACACTCTGAATTATACAGAGGGGCTGAGTATATTGTCGAGTTCATTCCTAAGGTAAAAATTGAGATCGTTGTAAGTAATGATGACTATGCAAATAAAGCAATAGAAGCCATTAGAGAATCAGCTAAAACTGGAAAAATAGGTGATGGTAAGATCTTTGTATCAGACATCTCTAAAACTATTCGTATCAGAACAGACGAAGAGGATGAGGAAGCTTTATAAATACTAAATGTATTTATAAAGCTGACTAAAAAGCATTCTAAGTACTAGATGTACTTAAAATAACGACGAAAAGGCGCTATAAGCCCTCTTCTCTTTTCAAAACCTCAATCTTCTCTTCACTACCCATTACCTTCCAAAGCACTTTTTCAACACCAAAATCACGTTCATAGTTTGTAAGATCTAATTTTTTGAGTTTATAAAGTATTTTATCTATCTCATTATAATTGGTCGAAAACATCATAATAACCTCTTTCTCATAGGGTACAAGTGTTGTCTCATTCAATACATTTTTCACAGCTAATGCATATGCTCTTGCCATACCACCTGTTCCTAACTTAATCCCTCCAAAATAACGCACAATAAGCACTGCACAATTAATAAGTGCTCCACCACGTAGCACATTAAGAGCCGGTGTGCCTGCGCATCCTTTCGGTTCACCATCATCTGAAGCATTTTCGACTATTTGGTCAAATTCATTGAGATATCTTAGCGCATACACAACATGGTTGGCTTTAGGGTGTTCTGATTTAAGTTTGGCTTGCAGTCCTTCATACTCTGATATTGGTACAAGGTGTGTGATGAACTTGGAACGATTTACTTCTGTTGTATAAACAGTTTTTGCACACACTGTTAGCATCATTGGATCAAAATTTAGGATTTTACTATTTCAGAGTCATAGGTACTTGCCGCTCCACAGCAAAGACAAACACTGCAATCAGCACAAGGAAATGTACTATTTTTCTTTTGAGAACTATTCATATTCACATATTTAACAATTAAATTAACAAAAGCCTCACTGTTATTCATACATTCAGCCACAATATAATCATCATATTTAATTTTTTCAGCAATTTCACGATGCTCTATATCTAGTTCAAAGAGTGTTTCAGAATTATCAATAGTAAATGCTAATGGATAAATAAGAACTTTTCTATTGGTTGGATTACGCAAAACATCCACAAGATTTGGTTCTAGCCATGTGGCATTACCCACTTTGGATTGATACACTAATTTTACATCTTTAAAATTTATATCTTTTATTTTGAGTAATGTTCGTATTGCACTCACATTAGATTCAACTTGTCGTTGATAAGGATCCCCTGCTTTGATGATACTCACAGGTAACCCATGTGCTGATAAAAGTAAATCATACTCCGATATATCTTGTCCATTTATTGCTTTTTCTATTTGTGCCACATTAGCATTGATATAATCTATATCATCATAGTATTGACATGCCAACATGGTGATCTTAGGATGATAATCCAAAGCTTTACACCTTGATACTATATCTTCATAAGAGGAAAGCGTTGTTGTGGTTGAATACTGTGGATAAAGCGGAAAAAGCAAGAGTTCTTCGACACCTTCATCTTTACATTTTTTCAGTGATTCTTGCGCAAAAGGAGGGACATAGCGCATTGCAGGATAAATAGGTATATCCAAGATATTTTTGAGTTTTTCTATTAGCTCTTGTGTCAAATCTGATAAAGGAGATTTACCCCCTAAATGTGCATAACTCTCTTTGGCTTCTTCTAAACGTTTTGCAATGATAATTGTACGGACAAGTGCACGTGTAACAGGATTAGTTGGCAAAATATTTTTATCTGAAAACATATTATATAAGAATAGTTCTACTTCATCAAGACTGTTAGGACCACCCATATTCAATAAAAATAATGCTTGCTTCATCCTATACCTTTTTCTTTAATTGTTGTATCTTAGCATAGAAAGTGTAAAATTAGTTTAATATAAAATAAAGGTTATACCATGATTATTATTCCTGCACGTATAGGGTCAAGTCGCTTTCCAAATAAAGTCTTAGCAGACATTGGAGGGATGCCAATGGTTGTAAGAACTGCCAAAGCTGTTGAAAATATAGATGATGTCGTTATTGCTACAGACTCACAGGAAGTTATAGATATAGCAAGTACACATGGCATACAGGCGGTACTTACATCATCAACACATCAAAGTGGTACAGACCGTATCTATGAAGCAGCACAAAAATTAAATTTAGATGAAAATGAGATCATTATCAATGTACAGGGAGATGAGCCTTTTATCGAAACAGAGGTCGTACAGGCTATCTATGATCTCACAAAAAAGAATCAAGATGATGAACGTGTCATGATGAATTCATGTTACAAAACAATCTCTAATCCTGAGGCTGATGATCCAAATATCGTAAAAGTAGTTACAGATACCGATGACATTGCCCTATACTTTTCAAGAGCAAAAGTACCTTACCCAAGAGACCATCATTTTGATGCATACAAAGGACATTTAGGTATCTATGGCTTTACGGTAAGATCATTACGTAAATTTTGTATGCTTGAACCTGCACCACTAGAAGACATAGAAAAATTGGAACAACTCAGAGCACTCTACCATGGATATGAAGTTGCTATGACAGAAGTAAATACAGAAAGTTTTGGTATAGACACCATGGAAGATTTAGAAAAAGCGATTAAACACCATAGACTTTAATCCAATAAAAAATAAAATAGAGAGAATTATTTCTCTCTATTGAGTTACTAACTTTTTACCGCTTTTCCAAGATCCCACATCGGCATAAAGATACCTAAAGCCATCAATAATACCAGCCCTGCAATAAAGAACATCATAATAGGTTCAATATAGGCTGAAAGGTTATCTATCAAATCCTGGAACTGCATATCATAATACCCAGTTACTTTATCTAACATAGCATCCAGTTGCCCACCAGCTTCACCGGCTTTGATCATTTGAAGTAACATATTTTCATAAAGACCTGTGAGTTGGAACGCTTCTGCCAAGTTCATACCACGTCCAATATTTGCATTGACTGTTAACAACTGCTCTTTAATCGCAGCATTATCAACCATTCCAACCGCTGTATCTAAGGCCTCTGAGACAGGAATTCCTGACTTAACCAACTCGCCAAATACTAAATTGTACTTATGCATAGTAGAGAGGAAGATCGCTTTATTGATCAAATAGAACTTTGGATGGATCAACATTTTGTCCGTTCTATATTTAAACTCTTTATTATTTTTATACAAGAACTTAACACCAAAGATAAAAGCAAACAACAGTGCAAGAATAAGTAAACCATAATTGCTGAATGCCCATTCGAGTTTAAGTAATATTTGTGTTGGCATAGGAAGCTCTGTTTTAAACTTCGAAAAGATATCTTTAAACTTAGGAACAACCACCATGATCAAGATAGTAAATGCAATCCCCATTGCCGCCAATGTAATTAAAGGCGTACGTATCGCTTTTTTAAATTTAGCTGTATTATCTCTAATATTCTCAAGTATATCTGCAAGCTTATGATAAGACTCCGAAATATTACCTGTCCGCTCCCCCAAATTTGTCATAGCTAAAGCAACATGCCCAAACTCTTCAATATAAGGTTCCATAGCATCTGAAATACTATTACCAGCATTAATATCAGTGTTTATCTTCGTATAGATCTCTTTAAGTTGTGTATTTTCAGTATTCTCTGCAACCTCTAACAAGGTATCATTTATTGGAATACCAGCATCTGTCATGACTGCTATCTGGCGTATCGTTGATATTTTATCATTCAATGGTATCTTAGATTTCATTGATTTTTTCAATCCAGAAAAAAGATCAGATATACTATCTTCAAGAGGAGCAGATGTTTCTACAGCTTTCATCACCATCGTTCTAGGAAATTTTTGCTTAGCAAGGTTAACGGCAGCCATTCTATTGGCAGCCTTCACTGTCTCTTGACGCTTTTTACCTTTTTCCATTACTGTTACATTAAAATATTTCATATTATAACCTCGCTACTCTATAAATTTCTGCAATAGTCGTTTTACCTTCTAATGCTTTATGCACACCATCTTCAAACATTGTGATAAACCCTTCTTCTTCTGCTTGCTTTGTCATTTCCTCTTTCGATGCTCCACTTGCGATCATACGGGAAAAAGTCTCACTGATCGTTAAAACTTCCGATATCATCTCTCTTCCTGAATATCCACTGAGCCCACACTCTTTACATCCTGCCCCTACATAAAAAGTGGGATTTTCAGGAAGGTATTGTTCTACTGATTTTCGTAGTGATGTATCAAGCACTGTCTCTTTTTTACAATGTGGACATATCTTTCGTACCAGTCTTTGTGCCTGAATAGCGACTAAAGCACCACTGACTAAATACTCTTCAATACCCATATCCAAAATTCTGGTGACTGCAGATATAGCATCATTTGTGTGCAACGTAGAAAGAACTAAGTGACCTGTAAGTGCTGCTTGAATAGCGATACGCAATGTTTCCTTATCTCTAATTTCACCGATCATTATTTTATCTGGATCCTGTCTTAATATGGACCTCAGTGCATCAGAAAAACTTAATCCGATACTTGCCTTTACCTGTACCTGTTGTAACCCACCCATCTGGTATTCCACCGGGTCTTCAACGGTAATAATTTTATCTTTTACATCTTTTATCGCATTAAGCGCACCATATAGTGTGGTTGTTTTACCAGAACCTGTTGGACCTGTAACCAAAACAATGCCGTAAGGCACTTTAATAGACTCAGAAAACCTATCATAACAAAATTTACTCATTCCGGCATCTTCAAGCCTTATCATCGCTTTAGATTTATCCAAAATACGAAGAACAATTGACTCACCAAATATTGTAGGTAGTGTTGAAACCCTGAAATCAAAATCTTTTTTTGATACAGTTGCAGAAAATCTACCATCCTGCGGTTTTCTTTTTTCTGCTATGTCCAAATTTGAAAGTAGTTTCATTCTTGAAGCCAATGGATTAAAAATATCTCTATCAAAAGTAAAACTTTGGCGCAATATGCCATCCACCCTTACTCTTACGATACAACTTTTTTCCATTGCTTCTATGTGTATATCACTTGCACCTGCAAATATGGCTGATTTTAAAACCACATCAATTAATTTTAAAACTGCTGGAGACTCATCAGGATTTTCACTAACACTACTTTCTTGTGCTAAATCTTTACGTATCTCAGCAACCAATCCTTTAATACTCTCATTGATTTCCAAACGTTGCAAGTGCTGATTGATTTGTGATGGCTTAGAGATAGCGATTCTGATAGGTTTTTTCGGGAAAAGTCTTTGTATGGCATCTTGTGCTGCCATATCAAGAGGATCATCAAATACAATCAGGACATTTAAATCATTCTCTTCTATTGGAATAATATTATATTTAAGCAATTGACTATATGAAACTTTTGAAAACAACTTCATGTCAATTTCAATATCATCTAAATCGACATACTCTACATGCAGTGATTTTGCTACCTCTTCAATAATAGGAACAATATTTATTCCTTCAATTTTTTCAAGATGAGATAAAGTAATTACACCTTGTCGTATTTTCTTGGCTAAAAATATTTCAACTGTATGTAAATCGATCATTTTTTCAGCTAAAAGGTTTGCAAAATAGATCTTTTTGGGAGGTCTACTTTTTACCAATGCAGATATTGCATCTTTCGTGATAAGATTTTCTTTAAGCATGATTTCAATGAGTTTTACCATTTAACACTCCCTGTATAACTAATAAAGTATATCATTAAATACTAAATATAGTTTTATAATTTGTCGTTTTCAATCTGATATAATAATTTTTTCGCTTCAAGCGAATCAGATTTTTTCACATAGTTCTTTAAAATAGAAATTGCTTCATTTTCATTACCCATTTTTACTTTAGACTTCACAAATATAAGTAATCCATCCTCTATATCTTCATCAAGTTTATTTATTTCTAATGCCCAATATTCTGCTTTTTCATAATCACCTTTAGTATAATAACTTCTGGCCAAAAATAAAGCATCATCTATGTCATGAGATTCTAAAAAACGCTTTTCTACATCTTTATATGCAGTCACACTTGTTGATTCAATGATCTCTAAATGCATTTTCTTGCTCCCTGTGTGTAGATCTTCCTGAACGGGTTCATTTGTATCATCAAGCACCGGTATATCAAAAAGTATCGCAGGAGGCTTTTGAATGACTTTATCAATGGCATTTATCATACTCTCTTTGACTTCTAATGTATCCAAAGCATTATCAACCAATACACTCTGCTTTACAATCATATCTATGGGTTTATTTTCATTGCCAGGTATCTCTTTTGAAGCTTCAAAATAGCTTTTCCATACACTAAGATCTATTTTTTCATTCATTGAAAAAATAGTGACAGAGGCTATAAGAATAAGTAAAGTTAAACTACCTATGTACCAAGGTCTTAACTTTTTTTGTCTATATTGTTTCCATTCTTGTTCTAATCGTTTAATATCATACATTAATGTATCCCAGTTTTAATGCTGACATTTCAATGATCTTGTCTGATATCTTTGCATAACTCACGTTAGATGGTTCATTTTTATCATAATATTCACATATCTCAAAAATGGTAAATAAAAGTTTATTACATTCTCTATAATTTCCTTTAGTATATTTATGAATACGTTTCATATTTTTTTCTTTAATACTATTTGCTATTTCAAAAAGATTCTTTTTTAAAAGTTTTTTATGTATGTATGCTGTTTGATCTTCTTTTGTAGCATTTTTAAGTTCGATCACTTCCCATATACGAGACTGAAAATGTTCTTTTGCAATAAGATCTTCATCATCCGTTTTGTGCAATGAGACAACGAATTTGACTGCACGACTATCCGAAAGAAGTCGTATTTTTTCCATCATTTCTGGACCATACATTTGTGCTTCATCAAGTAAAATAATGATTTCTCTTTTACCTCTGAGATTTTTACAAAAATCAACTAAAGATGAGAAATTCACCTCCGTGTTACTCGGTAGATCTTTTTGTGTAAGGACTTTGAAGAGTTTATGAAAAAATTCTTTTTCATTTATAGCAGGCGTATCAAAATAATGTATCTCTTTTTGATGCTTCAATTTTTCCTGAATCCGGTTAAGTAAGATACTTTTTCCCGTACCAGGTCTACCAAAAAGTAGAATCATCTTCAATGGCTTATCCATACTGTGTCGCAGTTGCTGATAAGCCGTTACTGAGGAATCTAAGTCAATGTAGTCATCAATATCTATGGAATCAACAAATACATTTTTAGCAATTTCATATCTACTTTTCATTAAGCTTTGAATATCCTAAATCTTTTAATGAAACAGACTTAGAGTTTTTAATGATATGCGGTGTAATAATAAATACCAATTCTTCAACTTTATTAATTTTTTCTTCACGTTTAAATAATTGACCTAACCCTGGTATATTTCCTAAAAGGGGTAGCTGATTGGCTTCAGTACCACTTTGGCTTGAGATTAAGCCCCCAAGTACTGCATGTTGTCCATCTTTTACTTTAATCACAGATGCTATTTGTCTTCTTCTCAAGTCTGGTGGAACTTCTCTAACAACACCAGCAGGTAATGTAGTATCCTCAACTGTATCAGAAACTGACGGATTAATTTTTAAAGTAATCATACCATTATCATCAATTTCCGGTGTGATGTCAAGTAATATACCTGCGAAAACAGAATCAACTGATTGTCCCTCAGATGTTCCTGCACTGGCTCCAGCAGTACCTAAAGCAGAAGTAGTTGTTGTTCTATAAAACAATTCTTGACCTACACTGATGAGTGCCGGTTGATTATTTAAGGTCATTACACGAGGACTAGAAACAGTTTTAACATCACCCTGTGTTGACAAGAACTTGACTACATCACTTACTTCAACACTTCCAGCAAGAGTTAAAGCATGTGCATCAATACTACCTACATTAGCTGTAGTTCCACTAAATAATCCACCAGAAGCAAATGTAAAGCCTTCAACATTTCTTTGTGTCGCGATCAATGTATTAACCGTTAATTCTTGTAAATTATAGAGTTGACTCCAATCAACACCCGTTGTCGTACTGTCATCGAATGAAACGTTCAGAATACGTATATCAATTAACACCTGTGATTTAATTTGTTTTGTGAGTGCATGTATATATCTACCGACTCTACCAATCTGTCTATCTGTACCCGTCACTGTAACCATACCCGCTTCTGGGTTAACAATAGGTGCTAGGGGATTATATTCCCATACTTTACCATCAGGTCCAGTCCACGTATCACCTGATCTTGTATAATGTGTACTACCATCTGCTGCACCGATAAGAATACGCTGAACTTCTTTTTCAACCGTCGACCAAAATAGGAATTCATCATTCGTTTCTATACTTATACCTGTTTTAGAGAGATCATTATTACTACCTGTACTACCTGTACTACCTGTACTACCTGTACTACCTGTCTCAGAATTAGAGTTACTTGCTATAGTAACATTTGCCGTACTTTGGGCTGATCTCTGACCGGAAATATAATGGATACGGAATGTACGTGTAATCAAGTATGATATGGTAAGTTTATTCCCACTCAATGAATAATTTAAATCATTGTCTTTAAGAATCGTATTTAAAAAACCTTTTAATGTGCTATTTTTCAATTTTACATAATAGAGTTTTTTATTCATCCTTAATTTTGCAGCATCATCTTTAACAATAACGCTTAATCCACAAGTATCTGCAAGATTATCTATTACATCCCCAATCGATAATTTACTGTCAATAGTCACACTAAATAACTTCGTGGAACAACTTCCTGCTACGAGATTGTGGGTAAACCCTAATAGCATAGCAAATACTATAAGAAATTTAACCCCTGATGTTTGTACTTTTTTCATTCTATAACCTTTCCTCTAACTTGATAAAATTATCTCTTTTTTCATGAAGAAATAATTTCTTAACGTGATTGCCATTTCGAAGTACCACACCTCTTTGACCAATATATTTTACAGTGTACCCCATAATAGTGTCATCAAGACTACTCCATGAATCATTAATATAGGCTTTACCATTCACAATAGCATGCAATATCAATTTTGCTTCTTGATTTCCAGCTATAGGCAACATCGTAATATTATTCTCTTCTTCCAGTTGTATAAATGGATCTTTTGTATTCTCTAATGTTTCTAATTTTACACCTTCTCGTTTTTCATGTATTTGTATAACCATTTTCTGTATTTTTTCAACAGATAAATCTGCATTTACTAGCACTGTTAATGGTAATAATAATAAAAATATCTTTTTCATTAGTGATTTATCCCCCATACTGAAATATTAATATCTGCTACAATATATGATGAATTGGCATCTGAAACCAATTCAGCTTGAAAAATATCTGTAACCAAGACATTTTGTTCAAGTTCATTCATAAACTTAACAATATTTTTATAATCTCCGCTACATCCAACACCAATTTCAAGTACATGGCCAAAACTTCCATTATTATCAACATAGTGGTTTGTAATGTATTGTAAATCAACATTCTGTATTTCTGCTTTATTTGTAATAGAATTTAGGAATTTAGACCAACTTTTTTGATTAAATAACATATCAGATAGTTTTTCTAAATTTGAGTCTATAAATTTAATTTTATCTGTTATATCGACAATCTCTTGCTTTTTAGTAACAATATCATTATCAAATTTCTTCACATAATATTCACGATCACCGCGAATAGTAATAGAATTTAGATAAGTATTATTATCAGTGATACTTTTTTGTATACTTTCTTTACTTCGTTCACTTTTTTTATACAAATTTTCTGTATAAGGTAATAGGTATGCATACCCTAAATAGGCTATAACTCCTGCAATACCTAGAATAACTAACCATTTTTCACTCTCTTTTTTGGGAGCAAAGTAAATATCTAATGCTTCTAATTTATCTTCTAAAAATTTCATTTTAATTCAACCTTTAACAGACCTTTATAGTAGTTAGTACCTGGGTCTTTTTGGATTCTTTCAATATCAATTTCAATGATTTCATCAAAATGAGTATCAGACATATATTTAATTACTTCTGTAAATTTTCTATCATCTGTACTAACCAAGGACAGCCACAATGTATCATCCTCACTTTTTAACATATCTACTTGAACTTCAAACTGATTAAGTTCTTCAGCAATTGTATGAAATGTTCCTGATTTAAGACGATAGTTTACTTTTTTATCATAGATGGAAGTGAGTGTTTTTGCTTTTCCACTATATCTATCTGATAATACTTTTATCTTTTTATCTAAAACTTGTATCTGACCTTTTTTCTCACTGAGAATTTTTTTATACTTATTCGCTTCCGTTGTGATTTTATTATTTTCTATAGTTAATGCATAGATTTTTGCATCATTGACATATGAGCCGACCAAATAAACCAAAGGATATGCCAAACTGAGTGATACAGCTGCAAATGTTGAAATAATAAACTGCCCACTAGCCCTATTTACAAATGATGGTGCTCGTGGATACATGGTTAAATTAACTAAAGATGACTCATCTTCCATATAATCAAATGAACTTAAAAGCATCAAATACTGTAATTGATCTGTATACCATTCTTCATTTGTAACATGATAATTAAAATTAAAATCTGATGAGTGTAGACCTAAATAGTTCTGGCTATAATCATCTAAGCCAATGATAGGACCTTTTTCACTTCCTATAAACATTTGATCGATCGTATCTAAATTAAAGGCTCTCTTAGCATAAATAATAATATCATTGATCGTTATAAACACTTCAGCAAAAATCTTCATAAAGTTTTGTTGATAGTCATTATTAGTTGTTTTAAGTCCTTCAGATTCTAATATTGAATAGAATTCTTTTTCATCAACTTTTTCACCGATTGATTCACAATATTTATCATAGATCTGCTCTAAAGAATACTCTATTGATTTAGAATAAAGATATTGGCCATTGGTATAGATTGTAACAAATGCATCATTTTGTGTAAAATAAACAAAACAATGCGTATTATTATCTTGCAGTATCTCTTTAGTATAGAGTGTCCTGAAAAGAAGAGGTGCAGGAACAATAAGATCTACGTATTTAGTTTGTTCTTTTATAGGCAGATAAAGTGCATCAAGTGAGTCAGGTTCAGCAACAAAGATATGAAATTTTCTCTCTTCTCCTGCACTTTCAACTTCAATAAAAGAGATAACATACACATTAGCCTGATCCAATCCTAACTCTTCATAAGCCTTGATATCAAGGATATCTGCAATATCTTCTTCGGGAATACTTCTACTTAAATGTACCGTTGTAGTGATAATATCTTTATTATTTACATATGACGTAATAAAGTTTGAAGTGTTGTATGTGAGCTTATCTAAAGGTTTAAATAGATCATTTTTAAACCCGTAGCTTTTCTCTGTGTATGCATTAAGTGTAACAACATTTTTCACAGTTGATTCTGACGAACTTTTTTTCAAAAACATTTTAAACTTCCTTGTTTGTTGAACAATTATATATGTTATAATATTAAAACTTTCTTACAAAATGTAAAACTTTCTTAATAATATAACTTTTTTTTATTATTCATCTTTAATTAAGCCTAAAGTGCCTGTATTGGGCTATTACTAGTGCTTATGAGAATTATTCTTTCTCAAGTTTACACAAGATTTTAAATAATATAACCAAATTCTTCCAAGCCATCTTTATTCTTACTCCAACCCTTTTTCACAGATACATGAAGATCTAAAAATATTTTTTTACCTGAAAACACTTCCATCTGTTCACGAGCAAGTTTTCCTACACGCTTGATTCCTGCACCTTTTTGTCCAACAATCATACCTTTTTGAGTCTCTTTTTCCACTACTATAGTTGCATAGACTTTATCTAAAGTATCACCCTCTTCTATTTTTTCTATGGTGACATCACTCTCATATGGTATTTCATCACTTAAATTTTCAAAGATAGACTCACGTATCAGCTCTTTATAGATAGTTCGTATATGCTCTGTAGTAAGGATCTCAGGATCATATAAAAAAGGTGACTTTGGTAAATGCTTACTTATCTCATCAAGCAGTTGTTTTTTGCCTACCCTTTTATTGACAGAAAATGGAATGATCGCTTCAAAATGTTCTTGGTATTTTTGATATTCGGCCAGCTTGGCCAAAATGTCACCCTGCTTTACATGGTCTATTTTAGTCAGGATAACGATATGCTTTACACCTTTTGCTTGAGCCAATTTCAAAAATTTTTCATATTCTGTAAGCTTGTCTGTCACAGGTGCAAGGAAAACAATAAGATCACTGTCTCCCATAGCCTTAAGTGCTTCATCTAACATAAACTGGTTAAGTAATCTCTCTTTTTCATGTATACCAGGAGTATCTACAAAAATAATCTGTGCATCTCCATGCATCACTATGATATTCATACGTTTACGTGTTGCCTGTGCTTTTTTTGAAACCATAGCAAGTTTTTCGCCTACTATATGATTGAGTAATGTGCTTTTCCCTGCATTAGGTCGTCCAACGACTGCAACAAAACCTGCTTTTGTGTCTATCTCTTCATTTTCATGATCAAACATTTAACTTTCCTTTTAAGTGACTGGTCACTTTCGTCTACTGTTTAAGTAGACATAGTATCAACGTACTAATTACAGTATATAACGGGTTGCATCTTCATCTTCAACCACTTTACTTATCTTCTCTTCTACCAATGATGTATCTACTTGCACTTTTTCACCCGTGCGTTCATCTGCAGAAAAACTTATCTCTTCTAAGATCTTTTCCATCACGGTATGCAAACGTCTGGCACCAATATCTTCAGTCTTTTCATTGGCAAGCAGAGAATAATGGGCGATTGCTCTGAGTGCATCTTCATCAAAAACCAGTTCAACACCTTCAACATCCATAAGTGCTTGATACTGTTTGATGAGTGAATTGTTTGGTTCGGTCAAGATACGATATAAAGTCTCTTCATCCAGACTGTCAAGCTCTACCCTTAAAGGAAAGCGCCCTTGAAGCTCCGGCATAAGGTCACTGGGTTTACTTACATGAAATGCACCTGCTGCGATGAAAAGTATATGGTCTGTCTTTACCATACCCAACTTTGTATGTACCGCAGAACCTTCCACAATAGGGAGCAAGTCTCTTTGTACACCCTCTTTACTTGGGTCTTGTCTACTCTGCGAATTAGCAGCTACAGCCACCTTGTCTATCTCATCAAGAAATACGATACCACCCTTTTCTACTTTTTCAAGTGCAAGGGATTTAAGATCTTCTTCATCAAGAAGTTTTTCACTTGCTTCAGATTCCAGTATCTTCTTAGCATCTTTAACACTGACTTCTTTTTCAGGGCCTTTTTTACCCATACCGCCTAACACTTTTACAATAGACTCTTGTACCTGTATCATTTGCGGAGGAAGTCCCTCTTCCGGCATGGTTGGATTGTTTGGCATTTCTACTTTTATTTTGAGATGGTCAAGTTCACCTTTGGCAAATTTTTCTTGCATACGGGCAAAAGAAGCTTCATATTCTGCTTTCTTTTGCTCACTCGCACCAGCAGGAAGTGGCGGAAGGAGTTTTTCTATAATTTTATTTTCTATATAGTTTTCTATCTTCTCTTTGTTTTTCTCATTTTCACTTTCACGCACAATGCCCATAGAAACTGCAGCCAGGTCACGTATCATAGACTCTACATCTCGTCCGACAAAACCTACTTCAGTATACTTGCTCGCTTCCACTTTTATAAATGGGAGGTCCATCATTTTTGCTAAACGTCTGGCTATCTCTGTTTTACCAACTCCGGTACTACCTATCATCAATATGTTTTTAGGTGTTACATCCTGCTGCATCTCAGGAGCAAGCTGCATACGTCGGTAACGATTTCTAAGTGCCACAGCAATGGTCTTTTTTGCATCATTTTGACCTATGACATATTGATCCAGGTACGTGACAATTTCTTTAGGTGTTAAATTATCCAAGACACTTCCTTACAGTTCTAATATTTTAATATTTTTATTTGTATAAATACAAAGGTCGCCTGCAACTTCAAGTGACTCCTGTACCAATGCTCTTGGGTCAAGATCTGTATGTTTATCCAAAGCACGTGCTGCAGAAATAGCGTAATTACCACCAGACCCTATCGCCGCTATCTTACCATCTTCTGGTTCCACTACATCACCTGTACCTGAAAGAATAAAGATATGTTCTTGATTGAGTACGATCATCATCGCTTCAAGCTGACGTAAATGCTTGTCTTTTCTCCACATTTTGGAAAAACCGATAACAGACTTAAAAAGGTCACCTCTTTTTTCTGCCAGTATCCCTTCAAACATGTCAAAGAGATTAAATGCATCTGCAGTACTTCCCGCAAAACCTGCCAATACTTTACCTTCATGAAGTGTACGTATCTTTGTAGCATTCCCTTTGAGTATAGTATCGCCAAAAGTAACTTGACCATCACCACCGATGACTGCTTTACCGTCACCTTTATAGCCCAGTATCGTAGTAGCGTCAAACATTATTAGACACCTACAACTTCTATTTTAAGCATTGCATGTATACCATGTCCCAGTTTAGCATCTACTTCATGTATACCTGTAGACTTGAGTGCTTTTTTAAGGTTGATGTGTTTTTTATCAAGTTCGATATTTAGTTGCTCTTCTATCGCTTTAGATATATCTGCATTACCTACTGAACCTTTTATACCTACTGGTGCCGAAGTTTTCTCTATCTTCACTGTTGCAGCTTCAAGTGTTATCTTTTCAGATTCAAGTCTAGCCAGTTCATCTCTAAGATTTCTTGCCGTCTTTTCTTGTTCAGCCTTCCAATTTTCAACTACATCAGGTGTAGCCAGCTTTGCCAAACCTTTCCCTATAAGAAAATTTTGTCCATATCCATCTTTAACTTCTTTGATCTCACCTGCTTTTCCAAGTGCTTTAACATCTTTTATCAATAAAACTTTCATTTATTTATTCCTTCTTGTGCTATATATTCTCATAATTTTAACAAACTTTTACTAGACATCTGTTAAAAGTCCTATACATCACATCTTTAAAGTATAGCTTTAGTGTGATAATAGTATTATACTATTCTAGTAAATATATTAAAAAGAGGGTTTTGTATGAAATATTTTTATATTTTATTTACTATTGTTCTGTTTATTCTTCAAGGATGTGCGACAAAAGATGCTACACCAGAATTAAACCAACCACAAGTCAAAACGGAAATGACTACTTCAGCTACGGTCTCAAACGACACCCCTGATACACAAGTATCAGAAGAGCAAATGGATGGATTTGAAGAGGAGTTTTCAGCACAGGAAACAAATACTACAAGTGATCCATTAAGCGGATACAATAGAGTCATGACCTCTTTCAATGATACATTCTTCACGTATCTTTTAAATCCTGTTGCAGAAGGTTATGCATATATCATACCTGAACCTTTACGTATAGGTATATCCAATGCTTTTCACAACATACAATTCCCTATTCGTTTTGCCAATAACCTCTTACAAGGTAAATTCCAAAACTCTTCAGATGAACTGGAAAGATTTATTATTAACTCTACTGTGGGTGTAGCAGGACTAATGGATGTCGCAGCAAATCATATGACAACGCCGATACCGATACATAAAGAAGACTTTGGGCAAACTCTGGGGTATTATGGCGTAGGTTCCGGTTTCCATATTGTTCTGCCTTTCTTTGGACCATCAAACGTACGAGATCTCGTAGGACTCACGGCAGATGCTTATCTTTCTCCACTTGTAAATATAAAAGGCCGAGAAAATTATAGTATTCCTGATAATCTTGATCAATCTATAGACATTGTTGCTGTTCAGTTTATCAACAAAACATCTCTACACTTAGGAGAATATGAAAATCTTAAAGAAGATGCCATAGATTTATATCCATTCTTTAGAGACATATACGAACAAAAACGAGATGCTGACATAGCAGAATAGGAGAAAACATGTTAAAAAAAGTCATTATACTAGTGCTTATATCTGTCGTATCGATCTACGCGCTAGAAGAGCAAAATATCCAAAAAGTGATGGATACCAAAGTGAGACAAGTTCTGAATATTTTAAAAGACAAAACATTATCAAACCATCAGAAAGATCAAAAGACTATTCGAATAGTAGACGAAGTCTTTGACTACAATATTATGGCACAAATAAGTCTTGGAACAAGATGGAAATCTCTTACCAAAAATGAAAAAACACAATTTTCTAAAGCTTTTGAGACAAAAATAAAACATTCTTATCTGGATAAGCTAAAACTTTACAACAACGAAAAAGTGATCATTAAAAACCTGAAAAAAGTCAAATCTAACCGAATCACTTTGGAAACCCAGGTTATCGGTCTTGACGACACGTATAAAGTGGTTTACTTATTCTATAAGAAAAAGCAGAGTGAACAATGGTATATTTATGATGTTGAGTTAGTGGGTGTGAGTATTATTCAAACCTATAGAAAGCAGTTTTCAGAGTTCTTAAAAACAAAGTCGGTCAATCAGCTTATAAAATCACTTTAAGTGATTCTATAAACAAAGACCCTCAAACTCAACCATAAAAAGATAAGCTATGTTACATAATTTTTATCAAAAACTGATACTGAAATATCCTTTATCTGTTTTTATTATACTTATCACTAGTATACTCATCTTTGGTACGAATGTTTCAAAGCTTGAAATAGACGCTTCTGCAGAAACACTTTTACTAAACGATGATAAAGACCTGGCATTTTCCAGAACTGTAGCAAAACGATTTCACTCAAACGATGTTCTTATTCTTGCGTATAAACCAAAACATGATCTACTCTCTCCAGAAAGCCTGCAAACATTAACACACCTCAGTGAAGATCTAGAAAAATTACCTAGTGTTAAATCGGTAGATTCACTTATCAATGTACCTTTGTTTTTTTCACCTATAAGAGAGATGGATGATCTTCTCAATAAAACGAGAACAGTTAAAAGCCCTAATATCGATCTATCCCTAGTTAAACAAGAATTATTAACCAGTCCTTTATATAAAGACAGACTTGTCAATAAAGATTTTACGATATCTTCTATTTTTATCAATTTATATCAGGACCCGGAATACTTCACACTTTTAGAGAAGAGAAACTTTTTACTTGATAAACAGAAGATCACTTCTCTTACAAAAGAAGAAAAACAGACCCTTCGCGATGTAACAATAGTATTTAAAAAACATAGGGATGAACAACGTATTCTTGAGAATACAAATATTAAAGAGATTCGTTCGCTGATCACAAAATATCAAAATGATGCTACATTTTTTTTAGGTGGTGTACAAATGATCTCCAACGATATTGTTGGATTTGTTAAAAGTGATCTACTCATCTATGGAAGTATACTTATCCTCCTTCTTATTCTTGTTTTAGGTATTGTTTTCAAAAAACCAAGATGGGTTATCATCCCAATTCTTATCTGTGCACTATCCGTCATCGCGATTACAAGTAGTTTAGGATTTTTTGGATGGGAGATCACTGTTATCTCTTCAAACTTTATTGCCTTACAGCTTATCATCACGATTTCCATTGTTTTACACCTTATTGTAAGATATGAAGAGCTTTTAACACTCTATCCACGTGCTTCATCCAAAAGACTTATTTTACTCACAATGCTTACGAAAGCGACACCCACTTTCTTTGCCATACTTACAACTATTGCAGGATTTTCTTCACTTCTCTTTTCCAAGATACATCCTGTCATTAACCTGGGTTGGATGATGAGTGTGGGGATCACGATGTCCCTTATTATTTCATTTATTGTTTTTCCTTCTGTACTCATGTTACTCAAAAAAACAGCTCCGGTAAAACGAAAGAAATCTAGCTTTTCTTTACCTTCGCTAACGTCTAAAATTGTATTACATGATAAAAAGGGAATTTTTACTATCACCTTTTTTGTTATTGTATTTAGTGTTACAGGAGCTGCACAGCTTATTGTAGAGAACAGTTTTATCAACTATTTTAAAAAAGATACAGACATTTATAAAGGTATGAAGATCATAGACCAAGAACTGGGAGGTACAACACCTTTAGATATAATAGTCACCCTCTCAGATGAAAATAATACCGTATCACCTATATCTATAGCAGAAGAAGCTACAGAGGCCGAGGGAGATTCATTTGAAGATGAGTTTAATAGTGTGGAAGACCCAGACCTCTATTGGTTTACGGATGAAAAGATTGCGATCATAAATAATGTCCATGACTATTTGACATATATGTCACAAATTGGTGAAGTACAATCTTTTGCTACTTTGCTTAACACAGGAAAGATACTTAACCACAATAAAGATCTAGACAGTATTGATCTCGCTCTTATCTATAAAAAACTACCTCAAAAATATAGAGAGATAATACTTTTACCTTATGTTAATATTGAACATAATCAACTCAGATTTTCTACACGTATCGTAGACTCTAATGAAGCGTTGCGAAGGGATGCACTACTGAAAAGGATCAAAGGTGACCTAACACATATTATAGATCCTGATGTTGGCACCGTACAGCTGACAAACCTCATGGTACTTTACAACAACATGCTGCAGTCCTTATTTCATTCACAGATCACAATGATCGGTCTTGTCCTGCTCATCGTTTTCTTCATGTTCTTTGTACTATTTAGATCACTCAAGCTCACACTTATTGCTTTAACTGTCAATATTATTCCTATTGCTATGGTCTTTGGCTTTATGGGTTGGCTGAACATACCTCTAGACATTATGACTATCACCATTGCCGCCATTGCTTTAGGGATAGGTGTAGATGATACCATTCACTATATTCACCGATTTAAAGTTGAATTTGCAAAAGATAACTTTTACTACTTTACCATGCATAGAACAAACACCAGTATAGGTAATGCAATGTACTATACTTCCCTCACTGTGATCATAGGTTTTTCTATCTTGACTCTTTCCAATCTTATTCCAACCATCTACTTTGGTATACTCACTATGTTGGTCATGGCAGCTGCCCTTATTTCAAATCTTATACTGTTACCTAAACTTTTACTCTTGTTCAAGCCATTGACAAAAACGATTATCCGATAAGAATTAATAGCTACTTTTAGAAAATATGCTACAATCAAAAAAAATAAAATAATGGACCCATAAACTATGTTTCAAGAATTCAAAATAGATAATTTAGAGCAATTCCCCAAAGACTTAGATGCACTTCTAAACAAACAAAGAGTGACCATTGATCAGATCACTACAAATGACGAGAGCAGTTACGAAACAGTACTCAAACCTCTGCAAGACTTAGATGAAGAGTTAGGGCTTTTCTTCACACCGCTTTCTCATCTTAACTCTGTCATGAACTCCGAAGAGACACAAAAAGCGTATGAAGAGTCTATCCCGTTACTTTCCAAGTTTAGCTCTGAAATGGCTCAAAACACTGCACTTTTCAACAAAATAGAGCAGATCAAAGCAGCAGATGATGAAGCTAAAACGGTTGTATCTCATGAAGTAAGAGATTTTGTACTCTCAGGTGTAAAACTGCCTGAAGAGAAGAAAAAAAGAATGGAAGAGATATCACTCAAACTTTCTGAACTCAGTAATCAATTTTCTCAAAATCTTCTAGATGCAACCAATGCCTATGAACTCATTATAGAAGATCCGAAAGATGTAGAAGGCATACCTCAGTCTGATATAGATGCAGCCAAAGAAGAACTAGACGGGAAAACCGTTTATAAATTTACACTTCAGATCCCTAGCTACTTGGCATATATGACTTACGGACCTAACCGTGAGTATAGAAAAGAGATCTCCAAAGCGTACGCTACACGTGCACCTGAAAATGCTGATGTGATAGACCAGATCCTTGCACTCAAACAAGAGAAAGCAAAACTGCTTAATTTTGAAAGTTATGCACACTATGCACTGGAAACAAGAGATGCGAGTAAACAGGAAGATGTTCTCAGCTTTTTAAATGACCTAGCGGATGCTGCTCTGCCACAAGCTAAAAATGAATTAGAAGAGATCAAGACGTTTGCTCAGAAAACAGACGGTATCACTGACTTGGCTGGTTATGATGTAGGCTATTACAGTGAAAAGCTCAAAAAAGAGAAATTTGACTTCGATGATACCATGACCAAGCCTTATTTTGAACAAAGTAAAGTACTCGGGGGGCTTCTTGATATCGTATCAGAACTCTTCGGTGTGACTTTTAAAGCTGTAGATGTTCCTACGTGGCATGAGTGTGTCAAGCCATTTGATATCTTTGATGATGGAGAACTCTCTGGACGTATCTACTTTGACCTGGAAGCACGAAAAGAGAAGCGTGGCGGCGCATGGATGAACGACTGGGAAACACACTATGTAGATAGCAAAGGTCAAAAACACCTTGCCTCTGCATTTATCGTATGTAATTTCTCTCCCACTACGGACGAGAATCCTTCTTTACTTAGACATGATGACGTAGTCACGCTCTTCCATGAGATGGGACATGCTATTCACCACCTCTTTGGTAAATGTCATGAACGTTCTGTCTCCGGTATTAATGGTGTGGCATGGGATGTTGTCGAGTTCCCTTCACAATTTCTAGAAAACTTTGCCTATGAAGCTGCTATCTTAAAACGCTTTGGTTTCCATCATCAAACAAAAGAACCTATCTCAGATACTCTCTTAGCTAAGATTAAAGAGACAAAAAATTTTCAGGCAGCCTTAGGTATCCTCAGACAAGTAGAGTTTTCCCTCTTTGACTTTAAACTTCACCAGGAGCTTTACCAGGGTGAAGAAGTACAGGATCTTATTGACAGTATCAGAGAAAAAACGTCTTTGCTAAAGGCACCAAGCTATAACAAGTTCCAACACGGTTTTGCCCATATCTTTGCTGGTGGTTATGCCGCAGGGTATTACAGTTATAAATGGGCTGAAGTACTCTCTGCAGATGCATTCTTTTCATGTTTGGATGATAAAACCGGTTTAGATAAAGAGAGTGCCAAAGGCTACAAGGAATTTATACTTGCCAATGGTGGAGCAAAAGAGATGAGTGATCTTTACCAGGAGTGGCTAGGTCGTAAGCCTGATGTAAAGAGTCTTATCAAGCTTTATGAGATAGCATAATCATTATCTTGAGTCATTCTTCGGAATGACCCGGATAAACAGGAATTTAAGGAGTAACCATGAGTGAATATCGTTCTCTAACCCTAACGGTTATTGCCATTTTTATTATTACTTTAATGGCTGCCTTTTTTAGTCCCTCATTTGCAGAGCAAAAAAGCTACCTGGAACTTTTTATACTCTTTGGAAGCCTTCTTTTCATCTTTTCAGTGGTCGTTGTCTTTGCTACATTAGGGTTTCACTCGTTTGCTCTCTTCCTAAGTATCTTTCTTGCCGCAGTCATAGCACTGTACGGTGTAGTGGGTGCATTGTTGGTCACTATTATGACTTATTTCCTATGGGGTTCTATCTTTGCGATGGAAGTACTTCTTTTTTATAATGGCAGTGAAAGTGCCAAAGAGTGGTTTGTATCTCGTTATGATTTTAAAACGTTTAAAATGGAATACATTGCTTTTTATCCGATGATGGGGATGTTGTATATTTTACTGGAGTTTATACCCTACATATTTTCTAAAGAGAAGTTATTGAAGTTTACTCCTTCAAAAGTCTTGAAGGAGATGGAGGAGTTATTAGACTAGTTTTATTTATTTTTCTTGATATACTCTTCTTTTTCTTCCTCTGTTTTACCAAATCCGAAAAATCTTTTAATACGTTGACAAATAGTAAATGAACCTGTCTCTATCCGACACTCTTCTACTACCTCTTCTTCTTCATCATTTGCCATCATCGCTGCGATACGTTCAGGCTGTTTTTTACCCTCAATGATAAATCTAAGTGCATTCAGACGGATAAATCCTTCTGCATCTTTTTGGTTATATACTTCATCTTCTTCAAAAGTAGAATGCTCTTCAGAGTAAAGAGAAATATCAGATCTTCTACCGACTACAGTAATATTTCCTTTGTAAAGTTTCAACTTTACATCACCTTGTACATGATCTTGTGTTGCATCGATAGCAGCTTGAAGCATCCTACGCTCTGCTGACCACCAGAAACCTTGGTAGATAAGTTTTGCATACTTAGGCATAAGCTCATCTTTCATATGTGCTTCTTCTCTGTCAAGTGTGATCGATTCAATGGCTCTGTGTGCTTTAAGCATAATAGTTCCACCTGGTGTCTCATAACAACCACGTGCTTTCATACCTACATAACGGTTTTCAACGATATCGATACGCCCGATACCATGCTTGTTAC
The DNA here is from genome assembly GCF_041562805.1 of Sulfurovum sp. Classification (GTDB taxonomy): domain Bacteria; phylum Campylobacterota; class Campylobacteria; order Campylobacterales; family Sulfurovaceae; genus Sulfurovum. Next base: position 43,618 of record NZ_JBFFOH010000009.1, read on the forward strand.
CATAAGCATTCAATGTTTCAAGGATAGTCGCCGGACTCATCTCTTCACGATTGATCGCTACAGGGTCACCATTTTTATAACTGATAGTGATATATTCCGCTTCATCTGGCGCATTTTCCGGACTTACTGACCATAACCACATGTCTTCTTCTGGTTCATTAAAAGGGTTCTCCAAATGCTCACCCTCATAAGAGATATGTAAGAGATTCGCATCCATAGAATATGGTTTAGCCTGACCTTTTCCATCAATATCAATACCATGATCTTCTGCATACTTTAAAAGCTTCGTACGTGAATTTAAGTCCCATTCTCTCCAAGGAGCGATAACAGCAATATCCGGATCAAGTGCAAGGTAACCAAGTTCAAAACGTACCTGGTCATTTCCTTTTCCTGTAGCACCGTGACTTACTGCATCAGCACCTGTCTTATGTGCAATTTCTATCTGTTTTTTAGAGATAAGTGGTCGTGCAATAGACGTTCCTAAAAGATACTCACCCTCATAAATAGCATTGGCTCTGAACATAGGAAAAACATAGTCTTTAACAAATTCTTCTCTAAGATCTAAGATAAAAACATTCTCAGGTTTGATACCCATATCAAGTGCTTTCTGACGTGCAGGTTCTACCTCTTCACCCTGACCAAGGTCAGCAGTGAAAGTAACCACTTCACACTCATACTCATCTTGAAGCCATTTTAAAATAATACTCGTATCAAGCCCACCAGAGTAAGCCAATACCGCTTTTTTAATTTTTCTTTTTGCCATGCTATAAGCCTTATAGTTAATATTAACGCGATTTTACCATAATGTTGGTAATAGTTGAATGTATGGATGATTTAATTTTAATCAAACCCATACTTCTTCAAAATAATATCCAAAACTGCTTTCTTATACGCACCGGTATGACGGAATACTTCTTCACCTGAAGCATTAAAAAAGAGTTGTGTAGGCATCTCTTTGAGCTTATAAATATCACGACTGACCAAACGTTCTTTTTGAGAGTCTATAGAGTAGATCTGAAACTCAGGATGCACTTTTAATACTTCGGCAAACACTTTGGACATAGCCAAACAACTGTAACAGTGTGACATACCAAAAGAGAGTATGAGGGGCTTCCCATTACCTATATTCTCTTTAACATCGGCATACTTCATCACTGGTAGTACATTTTTAGTAGGCATCTTCTCTCCATATATTCTAAATATAATCGATTATACAAATTCTATCTTAAGAACTTTTGCTATAATCAAATTAATATTATTCAAGGGAGCTCATAGATGTTATTAGGTGTAAACATTGACCACATCGCTGTACTGCGAGAAGCAAGAAAGGTAGCAGACCCTGATCCGCTCGATGCACTAAGCATCTGTAAACGTGCAGGAGCAGATCAGATCACTATTCACCTTCGTGAAGACCGACGACATATGCAGGATATGGATGCTAAAAATATTATAGAGCTCTCTTCACTGCCTGTGAATCTAGAGTGTGCCATCTCTACTGAAATGATAGACATTGCTTGTGAGCTCAAACCTCATCGTGTGACCCTTGTTCCGGAAAAACGTGAAGAAGTTACGACTGAAGGTGGACTTGCAGTTATGGGAGAGCAACCTAAACTCAAAGAAGCAATCAAAAGACTACAAAAAGAAGAGATAGAAGTTTCACTTTTCATAGACCCTACTTTAGATGCTGTAAATGCATCACTTGACTTAGGGGTTGAATGGATC
>NZ_JBFFOH010000010.1:0-44185 GCF_041562805.1 Sulfurovum sp.
CTTGGGTTCCGACTGAATGAGTTCTGTGAAAGCGGATTTCGGAAAGAGAAAACAGAATGTATCCTCAACGGTTTCCACATTCAAATTTGCCTTGGTATTTTGCAGGAGCGGCAGGGCGCCGAAATACTCTCCTTCACCTCTAAAATCTTTTAATGATTCCTCCCCATCTTCATTCTTTAAAAATGACCGAACCCCACCTTTTTGGATGATATAGAGATGGGTTACTTCGGTTATATCCTGTTGGAAGATGAGAGTCTTCATGGGAAAGAAATCAATGATGCACTGCTTTGCCAGATTGGTTAATGTGGCTGGACTTAATTCCTTAAAAGGCATAATTCCTTCAAGAAATTCAAGCACCTGCGCTGGCACAGTTGTTTGACAGTCAGTTGGTTGCTTTGGCATATTTGTCTATATTTGTTGGGGATAAGGTTTGAGTATAATTACCTGAATTTTTTATTGTGGCAAGACAACTTCTATTAGAAGTTTCAGGTGCTTTATCATATTTCTTTAAGGAAGGTATAAATCTATTTTTATTGAAAAGGATTCCCGCTTAAAAGTAAGAATAGTTATTAGGCTTTTGGCGGTTATGGGATAGATACCGCAGCTGGAAAATAGAGGTAAGGCCTATAACTTCAGTTTTGATACTAAAAAGACCTAACTTCAACTTTTTGATTCATGTATGTATGGGCCTCATATGTACTATCCTATTGAAAAAAAGGTGGTTTTCCAAGGGAAAAAACAAGAATACATTGCTTTGCGAAAAGTGTTCATGTAGATTATCTCTTATCCTCAAAAGGGATGGTCATTTTCGGCTATCAGTGGTTGTTATGATGTCAGGAGAGAGCAGTGTCTGAAGCTTTGGCAATAAATATTCAAGAGAGCAAATGCCAATGGTTTACCATTCGCACCCAACCCAATAAAGAGACACTCGCCAGGCTTCATTACGAAAGACAGGGGTATCCCGTCTATTTACCCTTGGTGCGTATAACCCGCACCCATGCCCGGAAGCGTGAAGAGGTGCTGCGCCCATTGTTTCCCGGCTATCTTTTTTTGCAGCTTGATCCCCACACATGTAATTGGATCGCCATTTCTTCAACCAGGGGTGCGGTGGGTCCGGTGCAGTTCGGTACCCATTTTCCTCCGGTTCCAGATGGGGTGATTGACTGCCTCCGTGAGAGGGCAGGGCATGATGGATTCCTCTCCAGGACATATCTTCAGCGACAAAGGTACAAGATGGGGGATCAGGTTGAGGTCTTCTTGGGTGAAGGAGAGCCGGTTAAGGCCATCATTGATTCCTTCTGCGGTGAGGACCAGGTCCGGGTGCTTCTCGAGATGCTTCAGCGCCAGGTGAAAACAACGCTGTCCCAAGATCGGATCAAGTTGATTTAGTTAATCGGCTGTGTGGCTCACTTATTTCAAGTTATAAGTGGGGACTGGGGGCTGGGGGCCGGAGAGCAGGACGTTTCACCTCTATTTATCTTCTCTCATCAATGCCTCTTTAATGATTATGGCTACTGCTATTTGTTAATGGTTGATCACTACCCTGATCACCCAAATGGCGGTAGCGTGTCTTTTTTTATTTTTTACCACATTTGACAATGTATGGTCTGTACTATATTACACAAGTGAGTGAAGTAAGCAGGGTTTTGGATTCATGATTAATAGAAGAGGAAGAGATATATGAGCAGTAATCCCCAACAGCAACCCCAGGTTATGCCGCACCCCAACATGTACCAGTCCATGCCGGATGACGAGATTGATCTTCTGGATCTGCTCCGCATCCTGATCCGGCGCTGGAAGATGATTGTGCTGGTGACGGTGCTCGTTACGGCCCTTGCCGTGGCCTATGCCCTGCTGGCTCCGCGGGTGTATAAGTCTGAGGCGATTTTACTGCCTCCCACTGTAAGCGATGTCGAAAAGTTAAATGGTACCACTGGAACCCGTGTTGATTCTCAGTTACTTGTGGGAAAAGTGTATGCAGGGATGATCGTTAACCTAAAAAGCGCGTCTTTGCAAAAAAAGTTTTTTCAAGATAATGACTTGCTGACTCATCTGAGGGATAAAAAGAATGCCGATGTCTCTGAAGAGCGTATTTTTAAAAAATTTTTTAACGAGAAATTGAGCGTTCAGCCACTTGATAAAAAGGAAACCATTTTTTTTACCGTAACCCTGGAAGGTTCTGATCCTGAACAAATTGCAAAGTGGACCAATGATTTTATTGCAATGGTGAACGAGCAAACAGTGAAAGAGCAGTCGCAGGGCGTCAAGTCAACAATTGAAGGTGAAAAAGAATATGTGCAGAACCAGATAGTCGGTTTGCGTCAGGTGGCACAGGACCGACGGTTTGATCGTATAGCCGCTCTTGAAGAGGCGGCTTCAATTGCCCGTGAACTAGGTATTGTTGAGCGCTACGATTCGCGTAGGAGCCAGTCGACCGACCAGAATAACCCTGAGATCGGTGTCGCGGTTAATACGGCGAACAACCCTATTTATATGAATGGTACCCGGGAATTGGAGGCCGAAATAAACAGCCTCAAGAGTCGTAAAAGTGATGACCCGTTTATTGGCCCGCTGCGGGGTCTGCAGGTCAAGTTGTCTGAGTTAGAGAATATTGTTGTCGACAATGCTGCAATCAGTGCTGTTCGAGTTGATCAGCCAGCCCTGGCGCCGAAGCATACAATCAAGCCAAAACGGCAAATGGTCGTAGCCCTCGGGGCCGTGGTCGGCCTCATGTGCGCAATTTTTCTCGCATTTTTCTTGAACTTTATTGAAACATCCAAGGGAAAACTGACACGACTTGAAACTGGGGCGGATCACGATAACGAGCTGACATAACGTTAAATAAATAGGTACTTATAGTACTGGAAACGATCTTGTAAACCCATTTGGGTGGCAAAAATAGCGCTTTATCATATTCCAGATTCACCTCTTGGTCATAAACGGGAAAAAGGAAGTGGTGTTACAGAGTCCTCCAGTTATTTGCAGACAAGACAGTTTAGGAGATCAACAGAAGAAAAAATAGAAAAGGTGCTTGCTGCTGTGCTGGGATGTTCGATACCATGCAACGGCGCTAGCCATCGCTTATAGCGCTGGAAAAAGACGAGAACCAGGATGGGCCGAGAGTCTTGCTGTGGGAAGTAAGTCGTTCGTTAATGGAGTCAGGAAACAACTACAACCAAAGCTAACGGCTCCGAATGTTAACCTTTATATCGTGAGTTGTGACAATCCCGGTGATGTTGTCAGCTAGTCTTCGACTAGAAGAGATCCGAGATGCAAATGTGCCATGATTTCGGCAGCCTTTGGACGGTTTCTGTGGTTGGAATGGCTTTAGGGGTTGTCTTGATATCATCGACTTGGGTCGTGAATAAAAAGAAATCATTTTCAGATTTATTAGAAATTCTATGCTGACGAAACTCTTTATAAACCGAATTCACAAGCTTTGCTGAAATAGATTTTAGTAAAAAAGCCGTAGCCTTGGATTCCGACTGAATGAGCTCTGTGAAAGCGGATTTTGGCAAGAGAAATTAAAATGTATCCTCAACGGTTTCCACATTTAAATTTGCCTTGGTATTTTGCAGGAGCGGAAGGATGCTGAAATACTCTCTTTCGCCCGAGAAATCTTTTAATGATTCCTCCCCATTATCATCTTTCAAAATTGACCTAACTCTAACTTTTTGAATGATATAGAGGGGGGGCACTTCGGTTGTGGCCTGTTGGAACATAAGGGTTTTCCTAGGAAAAAAACAATTGTGCATTGCTTTGCCAAATTCGTTAAAGTAGCATGACTTAATTCTTTGACGCGCATGAAACCTTCAAGGAATGCAAGCACCTGTGAATGGACGGTTTTTTTGCTATCTGATGGTTATTTTTGCATTTAATTATTGTCTTTATTTTTTATACAAAATGCTGTCTCTTGTCATACTTAGTTTTAATATTATTGCTTAACATAAAATTTATAAGCCTGAGATACTAATTATAATGAGTTTGGGGAAAAATATTGCTGTAATTGTGAATGATTATTGGGGAAAAAAACCTTGTTCGAAATTTTAATAATTTAAAATCGCTCCATACCGTTTGGCTTTACCCCTTCTTACCCTGGCCCTGGTCTTGGAGGGCGCTGCAATCCAATTGATCCAGTTTCCCTAACCTGGAAGGCTCGGGAATATAGTATTCACACCCGCTTTATTGAGCTAGTTGGTGAGATTAATGCTGCTATGCCTCAATGAGTTATTACCAATATTAATGGATCGTCTTAATGATTTAGGGAAAGCGTTGAATGGCGCAAAAATTCTCATTCTTGGCATAGCATATAAAAAGAATGTTGGTGATATGAGGGAATCTCCTTCTTTCGAGTTAATTGAGATTTTACGAGATAACGGGGCTGTTGTTTCCTAATCTGACCCTCATGTTCCCAATTTCCCCAAAATGCGCGAACATTGCTTCAACCTGACCTCAGTTAAACTTTCGCCTGAGATTCTAAAAGAATATGATGCGGTTCTTCTAGCTACAAATCATGATGGATTTGATTATCAGCTCATCGAGGAACATTCTAACTTGAGAATAGATACGAGAGGCGTTTATTCTGCTAATAATGATAAAATTGTTAAGACTTATTCAATAAAGTTTTACGTATTTGTGGAGACACAATACAAATTAATATAATGAGAGAATATAGAATCAAGTTTTAATAAGATATGTAGTTATTTTTTTAAATATATTTAGAGGAGTGAGTAACTCTATGAAAAATAAACGAATACTTGTAACTGGTGCTTGCGGCACAATCGGCTCAAAACTAATCAGTCTGTTGTTAGAAAATGATTATGGCCCTGCTGAAGTCCTTGGGCTTGATAATAATGAGAGTGGGCTGTTCTTTCTAGAACAGCAGTTTCTGCATGATAGTCGGGCTGGTTTCTTTTTAGCAGATATCCGGGATAGGGACAAACTTTGCCGTAAGATGAAAGGTATAGACGTGGTTTTTCATGCGGCCGCTTTTAAGCATGTAATTCTATGTGAGCGCTCCCCCTTTGAGGCAGTTCAGACCAATATTAACGGTGTGCAGAATATTATTTACGCGGCCTGTGAGAACAAAGTGGAAAAGGTGCTTTTCACGAGTTCAGATAAAGCAGTAAACCCAACAAATGTAATGGGTACTACTAAGCTGATGGGAGAACGACTTATGACAGCTGCCAACAGTAATTTTCATGGTGCAGGTCCTATCTTTTCCTCAACCCGCTTCGGCAATGTTTTAGGTTCCAATGGTTCCGTGGTACCGATTTTTAAAAAACAGATAGCTAAAGGGGGACCGATTACCTTAACTCACCCTGAAATGACTAGATTCGTTATGAGTGTCGATCAAGCAGTAAGGTTAGTCATTGATTCAGCCTCCTTGGCCCAGGGCGGAGATGTCTTTATTACTAAGATGCCGGTAGTCCGGATAAAAGATCTAGCCGAAGTAATGATTAGAGAGCTCGCTCCAAAGTACGGTCATAACCCTGATAATATCGAGATAGTGGAAATTGGAACAAAACCTGGCGAGAAGCTCTATGAAGAGCTGATGAGCCATGAGGAGATGCGTCGTGCCGTAGAACTTCCTCATTATTTTTCTGTTATGCCAGCTTTCAGAGGTGTTTATCGAGATATTAAATACGATTATCCTGAAATAATAACAGATCACTTAACCAACCCTTATAACTCTTCCCATGAGTCGGTCCTGGATCAGGATGAATTGCTGAAATTTCTGAATAACAATAATATTCTTTCATCAACAATTGAAGATACTACAGACAATCAGCCGGATAATCGTTATTGGCCTGGAGAGGAGTCTTAACTATGCATGTCTTGATTCTTGGAGGAGATGGGTATCTGGGCTGGCCGACAGCCATGTATTTTTCAAAACGCGGTTATGAGGTGACTGTTGTTGATAATTACTTCAGGCGCAACAGTTGCACAGAGTTGGATGTTGGTATGCTCTATCCTATTCCTTCGCTGGTTGAGCGCGCTAAAATCTGGCACGAGCTTACTGGACAAGAGATCAAAGTTGTTATTGGCGACTTGACAGATGCTGAAGTCATGCGTTCTTTGTTTGATGGTACTGTGGAATATTCTTGGGCGATTCATAAGAAATTTTCCGGGATTCCCGAGACAATTGTTCATTATGCGGAACAGCCATCTGCGCCTTATTCTCTTATTAGTTATAAGCATGCCAATATCACAATAACCAACAATCTTCTCGTTACCAACAATCTCATGTTTGCCGTACGTGATTTTGCCCGAGATTGTCATATTATCAAACTTGGCACGATGGGAGAGTATGGCACTCCTAACATTGATATTGAAGAAGGATGGCTTGAAATTGAACACAAAGGAAGAAAAGACACTTTTCTGTATCCAAGACAGGCCGGTTCTATTTATCATACATCCAAAATAATGGATACGGATCTCATGTGGTTTGGGGTCAGGATGTGGGATTTACGGGTAACCGATCTGTTGCAGGGACCGGTGTACGGGATGGTTACAGAGGAAGCTTCTATTGATGATCGCTTGAAAACGATATTTAATTATGATGAGATTTTTGGCACAATTGTTAACCGTTTTATTGTCCAGGCTATTGCCGATTATCCGCTTACTGTATATGGCAAAGGTGGGCAGACAAGAGGTTATTTAAATATTAACGATACACTTCAATGCGTACATCTTTCCGAAAAAAATCCTGCAAAAAATGGTGAACTACGAATATACAACCAGATTATGGAGACTTTCAGTGTCAATGAGTTGGCTGAAATGACACAGTGTGTCGGGCGGGAAATGGGTTATGACGTTCAGATAAAAAAGATTGAAAATCCTCGAAATGAGGCCGAAGAGCATTATTACAATCCAACCTATCAAGGATTGCTTGATCTCGGAGTAAAACCTCATTATTTAGACAATGATTCAATGAAAAAAATGTTTAAAGTCGTAGAGCAATATAAACAAAACATACGGAGAGATGTTATCTTTAAAGGGGTGAAATGGTAGTGAAATGGCTTATCACAGGAGGTTGCGGTTTTATTGGCCGGAATCTTATTAAAAATTTACTGGAAGAAGGAGGCCACTTCATTCGCATTATCGACAATCTTTCTGTTGGTACTAAAGATGACTTAGCCCAAGTTTGTCAATATGATGAGAAAGAGATAAACAATCTTTGCTCTCCAAGCACTTCCTCCCTTGCACAAGTAGAACTTGTGCAAGGGGATATTTTGGATGAACAGCTTGCTTTAGAGGTAGTAAAAGGCTTTGATATTGTTGTCCATCTTGCTGCTAATACAGGGGTAGGGCCTTCTGTCGAAGACCCGCGTTTTGATTGCTTTGCCAATGTTGTCGGGACGTTCAATTATCTTGAGGCTGCTCGCATAAATAAAATTAAAAGATTTGTCTTCGCTTCAAGTGGAGCTCCTGCCGGAGAATGTGAACCCCCTATCCATGAAGAATTACCTCCGCACCCTGTCTCTCCATATGGTGCGAGTAAACTAGCCGGGGAGGGATATTGTTCCGCCTATTTTCGTACATTTGGTGTTGAAACCGTTTGTCTTCGTTTTAGTAATGTTTACGGGCCACTATCAAAGAAAAAGGATAGTGTTGTTGCTAAATTCATCAAGAGAATAATGGAAGGTAAAGACCTGGAAATATATGGGGATGGAAATCAGACCAGGGATTTTATCTATATTGATGATTTGATTAATGCTGTTCGACTTGCCGCCTCAGTTGGTGAAATAGGGGGGGAAACGTTTCAGATTGCTGCGGCAAGGGAGACCACCGTTGCTGAGATCACTCAAGAGATTATTAAAACTTTTAGTGAATTTGGTTATTCCGGTGAAATAAATGTAAATTTTACTGAACCAAGATTAGGTGATGTGAAACGTAATTTTTCAGATATTTCTAAAGCTAAGAATATTTTAAAATGGACACCTCAGGTTAACTTACAAGATGGTCTGCATAAAACAATAACCTTTTTTGTTAATAAAAATAGTAGTGCTGATGTCTAAAAAAATGCGGTCTGATTTTTTAATTTTGGGTTCTGGAATAATAGGTTTATCTATCGCTTTAGAACTTAAAAATAGGTTTCCTGATTGTAGTGTTACTGTTTTAGATAAAGAAAAAAAATGTGGAGTTCATGGAAGTGGCCGCAATAGTGGGGTTCTGCATGCCGGATTTTATTACACGGCTGACAGCCTTAAGGCCCGTTTTTGTCGGGATGGTAATAAGGCTCTCACTGAGTATTGCCTAGACAATGATCTCGCTATTAATCAATGTGGTAAATTGGTTGTAGCCAAGAATGAGTTGGAACTTCATGGGCTGAATGAGTTGTATCAACGAGGTGTAGAGAATGATGTTGATTTGCGCATTGTTGATCAGAAACAGGCAAGAGAAATTGAACCTCTTGTGAAAACTTTTCATAAGGCAATTTACTCTCCTTCTACCTCAACAATAGATCCTGATCAGGTTATTAGTTCTTTGTTCCGTGATGCAAGAGATAAAGGAGTTAAATTTAAATTTTCGACTTGTTATTTGTCTAACGATAATGGTGTTATTCGAACAAATCATGGCGATTTCCATGCAGGATATGTTGTCAACGCTGCAGGCCTTTATGCCGATACCATAGCCCACGACTATGGGTTTGCTCTAGACTTGAGAATTCTGCCATTTAAAGGCCTTTATTTGTATGCAAATGTTAATGCTTGTAATTTGAAAACTCATGTTTATCCTGTTCCAAATCTTAACCATCCTTTTTTAGGAGTTCATTTTACAATAAGTGTTGATGGAATGATTAAAATTGGGCCTACAGCTATACCAGCTTTATGGCGTGAGAATTATCATGGTTTTAGTAAATTTAAGTTTCAAGAGATGTTGGAAATTCTATCTACTGAATTAAGTTTGTTTTTTAAATCTGATTTTGATTTCCGAAAACTAGCCATTAAAGAGTGTCAAAAATATTTTCGCCCTCATTTAGTTGGATTAGCATCTCAATTACTTGAAGGTGTACAACTCCAAGATTACAGGACGTGGGGCGCTCCTGGGATCAGGGCACAACTTTATGACTCAAAACAAAGAAAATTGGTAATGGATTTTTGCGTTGAAGGAAATGAAAAGACTTTTCATGTTCTTAACGCTGTCTCACCAGCTTTTACAGCATCGATTCCTTTTGCCAAATACTGTTGTAATAAAATAGAACAATTTATGTAAAATAATGAGGTAACTTATGCGAGTACTTGTCACTGGTGGTGCTGGATATATTGGAGTTTTAACGGTAGAAGAGTTATTACTTAAGGGGTATAAACCTGTTGTTTTTGATTCTTTTTATTGGGGGAAAGAAGCTCTTCAGCCTTATTTGGATAAAATTGAAATTATTGAAGGTGATTGCCGAAACTCCAAAGATATTATTTATGCACTAGAAGGGATCAGTGCTGTTATTCACTTGGCAGGTATTGTTGGTGAGTTCGCTTGTGCTAGTAACCAGAAAGCTCATCATACCATTAATGTTGAAAGCACGAGAACTTTAGTGAATTGTTGTACTGATCCAGAGTTTGAACTTGTGAGAGATTTTATTTTTGCGTCATCATGTTCTGTTTACGGCAATGTTAAAGGTTTATATGACGAAGTCACGGAAGAAACCCCTACGGCTCCATTATCTGCTTATGCATACGCAAAGTTGAAATCTGAAGAAATAATGTTTAAGAGAGCTGAAGAAATTCCTCATTTCCATCCAACATCTTTAAGGCTTACGACCGTATTTGGTTGGGCGCCTCGTCCTAGACTAGATTTAGTCACGAATCTTTTTGCCTATAATGCTTGGAAGAATAAGAAGATAACAATATATGGCGATGGAGAACAGTACCGTTCCTTGATACATGTCCGGGACATTGCCAGGGCATTGGTTGAGACTTTAGCAACGCCTCGTTTTATTCGTAGTGGTAAAATATTTCACCTTGGTGAAGAGTCAAATAATAAGACAGTTAAGGAAATTGCCGAGCTTGTCCAATTGTTTCTTCCCGATACAGAGATTGAATATATTAAAGACAAGCCAACAGATAGAAGGGACTATAAAATTAACTGTTATAAACTTAAGAATATTGTCGGCTGGAATGCAGAGTATTCTGTAGAAGATGGCATTGAAGAATTGATCACAAAATTTGAGAACATGGGTGATATAGACTGGGATTCTCCAAATTATAGAAATAGTTCTTTTAAATATATTTAATTAGATAAAATTTTATGAATAATAATTTTATAAATGTTGCCACTCCTACTGTAAGCGAAGAAGAAGTTGAAGCAGTTAGGAAGGTACTTCTTTCTGGGCATTATGCCTCTGGGCCAATTGTTGCTGAGTTTGAACAAAATTTTGCAGAATATGTTGGAACTAAATTTGCCGTAGCTGTTAATAGTGGAACAGCAGCCCTTCATATAGCAATGGAGGCGATGGGTGTTGGTCCTGGAGATGAAGTTATAGTCCCGCCTTTAACATTCTTTGCCACGGTTTCAGCTGTGCTTTACTTAGGTGCTAAGCCGATTTTTGCTGATATTGACAAAGATGACCTTTGTCTTTCTCCTAAAAGTGTTGAAGATCACATAACTGAAAAGACTAAGGTTATCTTGCCCGTGCATTTGTTTGGTAGTCCTGCAAAAATGGATGACTTTGTGCATTTGGCAGATAAATATTCAGTTCTTCTTTTGGAAGACTGTGCTCAAGCTCATGGGTCAGAATTTAAAGGAAAAAAAGTCGGAAATATCGGTGACGTTGGTGCTTTTTCTTTTTTTGCGACTAAGCATATGACTACAGGAGAAGGTGGAATTATAACAACAAATGATTCTGCCATTGCAAAGCAGTGTAAATGTATTCGAAGCCATGGAATGTCAGGTCGTGATGATCATGTTCGCCTGGGTTTTAATAATAGAATGACTGAAATAGAAGCAGCAATGGGTATTGTACAGTTAAAAAAACTGGATGATCTCAATAGTAAGCGAATTGATAATTCTAAAAAAATTCTTGAAGCAGTCCGAAGACTTCCTTGGGCACATGTTCCTGTGTCTAACGCTATAAAAGAAAATGTTCACACCTATTTCTGGTGTCCAGTTATGGTAAAGCCTGAATCCGGTAAATCAATAGAAGACCTTAAGGTTCATTTAAATGAAAATTATATTGGTTTTCGTCATAGATATGCTGAGCCACTTTACAAGCAACCTGTGTTAAAAAAATATGGTCACGAGTATTCAGATATTTTTTTTAAGAATGTTGAAGAAGTTGCTGGGAATGTTATAGGTCTTCCGAATCATCCTTTATTGCAGCAGCATGAGTTGGATAAAATTGTATCTGTTCTACAAAAGTTTTAATTAATGGATATGAAAACGCATATTTTAGGTAGTTCTGTTAATGAGCTCAGTAAGTGGAATTTTTATTTTGACAAAATAGCGAATAAATCAATTTATCATGACCCATATTATATTAAAAGTCTTGAAGGGGTTATTGGTGATTCTGCGGAACTATTCGTCCTAGAGACTGACGGCTCAACGATTTATTACCCATATTTTAAGAAAAGCATCAATAAATTGTCGCTTTTTCTCCGATCTCCAAATACTAATGTTGAATTGTTTGATATAGTTTCATCTTGGTATTATGGAGGGCCTATAGCTTCAACTCCTTCTCCTTCAAAATCCCTGTTAGATTGTTTCCATTTAGAATTTTCACGCTATTGTGCTAATAATAATATTATTTCAGAATTTATACGTTTTGATGCAAATATTAAAAACTATAAATTTTATAATAAAGACAATGTGGAGTTTAATCGTGAAACTGTTTGTGTCGATTTAAGAAAATCAAAGAATGAGATTTTAAACAATACCTCGAGTGCCAATAGGCGTGCCTTAAGAAAATCAAAAAAAATGGGATATGTTATACGTGATGTTTCATGTGAAGATGATAATTCTTGGAGACAATTTTGGGAAATATATAATTCTGAGATGAAAAGGAAAAAGGCACCCAAACATCTTTTTTTTAAGTTGGATTTTTTTATAAAAATTAGATCACTTGGAGATCGTAAGGTTAAATTATTGGTAGCTGAAAAAGATAGCAAAATGACAGGGGGGTTTATTGTTGTATTTGATGAAAATTATGCCTTTCATTTTTTGAGCGCAAGTAATCCAGATCACTGGGACGGAAGGGTTAATAATTTGATGTTTACTGAGGCTTTGTTTTGGGCTCAACGACATGGATGTTTAGTCTTTGATTTTATGGGCGGCAGATTAGGAGTCTTTAAGTTTAAGAAAAACTTTTCTTCATTAAGAGCAAAATTCTATACTTATAAAGCTATACATAATTCTCTTGTTTATAATGAGTTATGTGAACAGTCTCCTGACGGTACAGGCTTTTTCCCCGCGTATCGAGCTTAATATCATTATTTATTTTATATGAATATTCTAGTTTTAATTCTAATGGAATTGTAATATCTCATGAAAGTTGCAATTATAACAGAAGCTTACAATGAAAGTAGATCTATTGGCAGGCTTTTGTCGAGCATTAGTTCTGATTTTGATATCTTTGTTGTAGATGATGGTTCTCAAGACAACACCTCTTCAATTGTTAAAGACTATAATGTTAATCTTATAAAACATAATATAAACTTAGGCCAAGCCATGGGCTTTGTAACGGGTTTGAAATGTGTTTTAATGCTAGATTATGACTTCGTGGTTCATTTAGATTCTGATAATCAGCATGACCCCAAAGATATTCCTGCATTTGTTGATGTCTTAAGCAGAGATAATGATTGTGATGTTGTTATTGGTTCAAGAATAATAGGGTCACAAGAATATACATCATTTTTAAGGAGAATGTTTTTACCGATTTTTAACTATTTTATTACATATATTACGGGATATAATATTACAGATTACTTATGTGGCTTTAGGGCTTACCGTTGTTCAACTTTAAGAGATAATATGGATATCTTTAGTTATTTTAATAAACCGAATTACAATGCAACTGAAATGTTTTTATTGTTTTCTCTAAGAAATTTTAAAATTATAGAAATTCCAATTCATGTTAAGAAAAGAGCCCATGGTAAATCTACAAAAGGTGAATTGTCATATGGTCTGCATATAATTAACAGTATAATTCGTTATTTTTTAAATATGAAACATTTAAAAAAGGTAATTTGATGAAGGTTGCTTCAGTTTTATTAGTTCTTGCTATGTTTATTCTCGTTTTTAAAATGTATAGTTGGGTTAAATCTGGCCGTATGTCTTTTACTCAGTCAATATTCTGGTTGTTTGTTTGGGCTTCTATGGGTTTCTTCTCTATTTATCCTCAATATGCTGATCTTATAATGAACATGTTCTCTATGAAGCGAAGAGAGTTTTTTATAATCTTTACGGCTTTATTTGTTGTATATTTTAAAGTGTTTAATGTTCATGGTGACCAGCTTGACAATAGTAGGAAAATTAGAGATTTGTATCAAGCATTGTCAATAGTAAGTTTTCAACTAGATACATTAAAAAAAGAGAATGATATTTTTAAAAAACAAAACAGATCAACTTAATAATATATAAGCAAATGTTAGGTGTGTTGATATGAAAGTTGTTTTGTTTGGTAATCAAAGAATATTAAATCAAGCTATAGATGTTTTAATTAGAAAAAATATAGTTATATTAAAAGTTGTAACTTCAAAGTCTTATTTGAATGAAGATAGTAAATCCCAAGTTTCTCAAAGATTACTTACAAAGTCTTCTGAGTATGGTTTTGAATTGCTAACCACTGAAAATGTGAATAGTCCTGAATTTATAGAACAAATTTCAAAAGAAGCTCCCGATTTATTTTTTTCTTTTTTTTGGGGCCAACTTTTTAATGAGAAAGTCATAGGACTTCCTAGGTTAGGTTGTATTAATTTCCATTGTTCTTTGTTGCCTAAATATAGAGGGGCTTCCCCACTTGTTTGGGCCTTAATAAATGGTGATTCAGCTACTGGTGTAACTTATCATTATCTTGATAAGTATATTGACCATGGTGACATAATTGCTCAAAAAGAACTAATTATTTTGCCTGATGATACAATTTTGACATTAAGAGAAACTGCTTTTGATGTCGGTCTTGAATTGCTTAAAATGTTCATACAGAAAGTATTAGATGGCAATCTTCAAAGTTTTCCTCAACCACATGATCACTTTTCTCGAGCACCTCTTTTGACAGAAACTGATAGGTGTATAGATTGGAGTAGATCTAGTTCGACTATTTACAACTATGTGAGAGCGTTTGCCTCCCCGGGTAAATACGCTTTTTTTTATTATGATGAGGTTCGGGTTTCAGTACTTGATGCTGTTGAGTTTGACAATAATATGTCGATGGAACCTGGTTTCGTAGATTGGTTTAATAGGGAAGGAATATTAGTTTCTACAGGTGATGGTAGAATTTTAATTAGTAAATACCACACAAGTAATAGAACTGATCTTAACTAAGAGGTAATGTCATTGAAATTATTGTTAACACAACCAAGTTTGGATTTACATAAAGGACTACCTCAAAAAGTAGTTTTTTCATCAGTTCCACTTGGTATTACAGGTATAGCTTCTTTTATTAATCAAAATAATAATGTTGAAGTGAAAATAGTTGATTCTTATTTATGTGGTCACTCTAAAGAAGAAATACTAAATATTTTAAAAATAGAAGAACCTGATGTTGTTGGGATCTCAAGTACTACGGATTTGATTTATGATACTTTTGAATATGCAAAGATAGTTAAAGATTTTAATGTAGATATTAAAGTTGTTGTTGGTGGTGCTCATGCATGTGTTCTACCCCATGAGATTATAGTAAATCCAAATATTGACCTCGTTTGTTTAGGTGAGGGAGAGTATGTTCTTAATGAATATCTAGATTATCTTTCAGGTAAAATAGATATAGATACAATTAAAGGCGTTGCTTATAAAATTAATGAGAATGTTTTTTTTACAGAAAAAAGAAAACCTATTTCTGATATAGACGTCTTACCTTTCCCAGCTTATCATCTTCTTAATCTTAGCGAGTACAATTATCTGCACCATTGGAGTGGTAAAGGGAAAACTGTTGCACTGATGACTTCCCGAGGATGTTGTTTTAATTGTGAGTTTTGTCATATTCCAACAGTGCAAGGTCGAATTATTCGATTTAGATCTCCTGAAAATATTATTAAAGAGATTCGAGAACTTTTCAATGTGTATGGAATTCAAAACATATCATTTCAAGACTCAACTTTTCTATTTGATAAAGAAAGAGTTCTAACGTTGTGTGAAATGTTTAAAGAATTTGAAGGAAATATAACATGGAGTTGTAGTTCAAGGGTCGATACTGTGCCTGATATAAATACTTTGCGCATCATGTATGAATCTGGTTGTAAGTCTATTTTCTTAGGAGTTGAAAGCGGAAATGATGAAATTATCAAGAGAGTAAAGAATGTTTCAAAGGAACAAGTCGTATCAGCATGTGAAAGATTGAAAGAGTCTGGGATTGGAATTCATTGTTCTTTTATTTTAGGGCTTCCTGGTGACTCAATTGATACTATAAACGAGACAATTTCTTTTGCTAAAACATTGAAGCCCGATACAGCAAGTTTTAATGTTGCAATACCTTATCCAGGGACAAGACTTCACACTATTTTTACTAAACGAAACCAAGTTGTTCATGAGAAGTGGAATGAATATTCTAAAAGTGTTGTGATTGACTTAGGGCCAAATCTTGCTCCTGAACAACTCCAGGAATTGCGTGTTAAGGCGTTACGATCTTTTTACTTGCGCCCCAGCTTTATCTTTAAAAAACTTCTTAACATTAAAACTTTTAATGAATTTGTCATTTATATGAAAGTTTTCTGGGGTTTAGTTAAAAAGAAGACTAAATTCTTTTAATTTTTTTTAATTAATAAATAGTTTGTTCTACGTTAAGCATCTATGCTGATAAAACAGATTATTTTACAACAATATATTGTGAAAACATGAAAAATATAATGAGAATAATCAAAGGTTTAAGCTTTAGCTTGTATAATATGAGTAGGTTAAAGAATAGGTTTAGGCTTTTGTTTTCATACAAAAACAATGTTTTAGATCCAGAATCATTTCCAAGTATTGTACAAGTTGAAATAACTAATCGATGTAACTTGAAATGCACAATGTGTCCTGTCATAAAGTCAGAACGGTCTAAATCAGACTTAACTTTTGAACTTTTTGAAAAGATAGTTTTAGACAGTAAGGGGTTGTGTGAGTTGTTGGTTCTTACTGGTGGAGAACCTTTACTTAATAAAGATATTTTTAGAATGATTAAGTTTGCCACAAAGCATGGACTAAAAACATGGCTTGCTACGAACGCAACGCTGCTCACTCCAGACAAGGGTATTTTGTTGCTGGAGTCTGGCCTTGATCAATTAATAATTTCATTTGATGATGGTGGAAAAGAAAATTATGAGATTGCAAGAGTTGGCGCAAACTATGAGAAAACATATAAAAACATAACTGAATTTCTTGAACTAGCTAAGAAGGTAAAGCACAATACATATATAACGATGCAATGTATTGATATGAAAACAACCCAAAATAGCACGTTACAATTTGTAGAGAAATGGTCCCCATATCAAGTGAATACATTCATAAAACCAGTGGTGAACTGGTCAGCAAATAAACAAAATTGGCGAGGTAAAAATTTTAAGTGTGATAAACCCTGGTACTGGATGACAATTCATAATGATGGAAATGTTGTTTCATGCGGACATGACTATGACCAGTCTAATGTGTTAGGAAATGTAAAGAATAAATCTTTAATAGTGATTTGGAATAATAAAAAATATTCTGATTTTAGACATGTCGTTTGTGAAACAAAGAAAGATAATGAATTATGCAACTTGTGTGAGTACGTAGCACCGCGAGATCGGTCAATTCTTAAAGACATAGGCTTGTTGTTTATTGATATGTCTACTATTTCAAAGTTACTCGTAACTTTTGGTTATAAGAAACGCAATTGGAAAGAGTAATATTTACAATTAAAGTATTGATAGAGTAAAAAACACGTTAACATTTTGATATTTAAAAAAAGAGAGTATCTCCGGTAGTTTTGGGGTGTCCCTCCTTAAAGGAGGTAACATGAGATGCGCCCAGGAGAACAAAGTCTCCCCGAAACTATCGGGGTGCCCGATGGCACCGCTGTCAATCAGCTTTTTGCATATTTGTGAAGGTGATCCTCCGAAAATTATGGGTATTCAAAAGTTGAATTTTCTCGTAATAAAATCAAGAGGAGATTCTAAGTGAAAAATCACGATACAGCGATAATCAAATACTCAATATTTTGAAGCAAGCTGAGGCATGCACGGCTGTTACTGAGCTATGCAGTGAACTTGGCATGAGCAGCACCAGCTTTTATAAGTGGCGAGCAAAATATGACGGCATGGATGCATCTCTCATGCGCCTGATGAAGGATTCGGAAGCTGAAAACTAGATATTAGCAGTAAGATAATTGAATGGTCGGAGAAGCAGGATATTCGGCTGGAGCATATTCAACCGGGCAAGCCGCAACAGAATGCATACATTTGAACGATATAGCCGTACAATTCGTTGTGATTCATTGTCTCAGTATTTGTTCGATTCGATTGAAGAATTCCAAGAACATGCACACTCTGGCTGTGGACATATAAAAACGAACGGCCCAATATGTCACTGGGTGGAATAACTCCCAAGCAAAAGATTGAGTTAGCAGCGTAAGCCTCTACTTTTGGTATCCGTTTAAAATGGGAGGATTACCTCGTTGGCATTTATTCCATCAGCTCAAGTATTACCTGTGGCAAGATGGCGTCCCTCATGACATTAGGGTGCGTTGCCAGAGAGCCTCCATGGTCTGCTATGGGGCAAGCGCAACGGACAAGGACGACTGGACACATATATCAAAGATCTCGAAAAACTTGGCCTTAAACAATCGGCCACGCACCTCAAAGGTGCTGAAGAGGAAGTTGAAATGTCTTGAAAGTTCTCTTTTATTATAGCTCAACGTAGGTTTACCAAGCCAAGAAGGTTAACTTAGCTGCTTAGGTAACGTGATTTTGTTGCTATCAAAGCATTAAGCGTGTCTTTGGATTTCATCAAATCTTATGAAAAAAAGATTTGCACCATCGCAAATAGCCGTGGACTATCTCAAAATTCCAATAGTGATAACAGAAACAGTTGCCATATTGATAAAACTGTACCCCATATTCTCAGGTGCGATACTAATAAGAAATAGCTCCAGGGTTCTACTTTGAAACTAAAAATCGCTAAATTATTGTTGACGACTTTAGGGATTGCTCTATTTTTGTTTTTTTTGCAGAAAAGTAAAATCTTAGAAACTGGTTTCAGTATTATATTTTCATTTAATGAAGTGCTATTCTCTGTATTTTTTATGGCTCTTATCCCACTAGTTAGAGCATATCGGTGGATGCTACTTTCAAATGTTGTTCTTTCTAGAAGTATAAAATTTAAGGATTCATATCTTGAGACAGGAGCAAGTTTTTTTGTTTCAATATTTACACCTGCAAAAGTAGGCGATTTGTCACGAGTTTTTCTGCTTAAAAACAGACGGACATCATTGTTCTTGGTAGTAATCTATGAGCTGTGGTGTGATTTTTGTTGTTTAATTGTGCTTTCTAGTGGAGTTATATTGTTATTTGTTGAAGTTGATGGGTATAAATCTTGGTTAATATCTTTTTTAGTCTTTATTGTTATCATCCCACCCGTTCTTGCTATTTTGTTAAAAATAATACTACCTGAAAATGGGTTGTTTTTGTCTTTTTATAAAATACTAGATGGGATTGGAGAAAATTTAATAATATTTCATCTTAAGATGATATCTGTCAGTATGTTTGTCGGTATATTTCTAGTTTGTTCCTGCTATTCGTTGACATATGCCAAAATTGAAAATTTTGGTTTTTTTAATTTGTTATCATGTGTAAACTTTGGTCAGTTGTTAGGGGTGATTACATTCGTACCTATGGGAATAGGTGTAAGGGAGCTCAGCTCATTGCAAATAGTTAGAATGCTCGGGTTTGATACATTAATATGGTCTCAAATAATTTTAATATTGAGATGCATAAATATGGTTAATATATTAGCTGCTTTTCTGTGCTATTTGGTGGTGCTAAAGAGATACAAGATGTAAATACTGCTGTGGATTTTCATATATACAGAATAGGTGGACATGATTCTAGATGAATTCTCATAAGATGTAATGCTGATTTCTAGATTCGTTCGCTCACTGTTACAAGTTCAGATATCATTGTAAGTGAGGCATCAGGTTTTGCTGGAATTGCTTGATGCTGAACAAATGACAGGTAATATCTCTTTTCTATTTGTGTAGATTTTTGCAGACGTAGCGAGATTAGACGTTAAACTCTTTTTTCAAGGTACCCGATGCATTATTAATCGGCTGACACTTAACGTAAAATGTAAGAGTTTGGGCGTGTAAGATAGTCTACAATATAAAATTTTGGTGAATTATATATATGAAGTTTTTGGATCTTAAAAGTGGCAATTCAATTGTTTGTCTGTGTGCGTTAATTTTGATAGCATCAATTAATTATTCAACGAATAATTTTTTCATTAGTGCTGACTGCGGATTGTATATAAATGCTGCTTTAAATTTGTTTAATGGAAATGGCTATTCTGATATGGGGGGTAACCATCTTTTTTTTCGTTCACCTTTCTTTCCCTTAATAATATCGTGGTCTTATAAATTTTTTGGAGTCTCTCCGTGGAGCGCATATGCTGTAATAAAGATTTTTTGTGTACTGAATGTTGTAGTTATATATCTGTTGGGTAGTCGTTTATTTAATAAAACAATAGGTTTTTTTGTCGCCCTCTTGATTATGTCTTCGAATGCTTATGGTATTGCCGCCTTCAGGCATATTGATGCTGTTTGGATCGTATTTGTGATGTTGTCATTTTATTTTATGTTGAAAACATATCAGGGTACTAATGGGTGTTTATTTAATGCTTTTGTTTCTGGTTTTATGCTGTCTTTGGGTTTTTTAGCTAAAGAAACAGCAATACTTTTTATTCCAATTCCTTTCTTTTTTATGTTGTATTTCCGTGATAGAAGTAAGAAATTTTTATTTATGATTTTGTTTGTTTTTTTAGCCACTTCTTTGCCTTGGTTTATCTATGTTAGCTACAATTCATACTCTCTTAAACATGGATTATTAGGTCCAGTGGGGGGGGCAGTTTCAAATAGCTTTTCGTTTTCGGATATTATTTATACTCTAAGCAGGGTGTTTAACGGTTTTGTCTCATTTCTTGTCAAAGGTGAAAATTCAGTTTTTAAAAACTTTTACTTGGCTCCATTGATAGTTTGCGCATGGTTATGGTTAATAATTAAATCTTTTAAATTAGATTTTTCTTATTTGTTTGTGGCTGTTGTAATGCTGTGTATGCTACCCCTTGTTTTTATATCTGGAGAAAGGGACTTGAGGGTAGGGCAACTACTTCTGTTCTACAATTTCACATTCTTGATTGTTGTTTCATCTATAGTAGAAATATCTAATATAGTTACTACTCATTTTAAATTAAGGGATAGTTACTTTTTTTGCGGGGGAAATATATTAGCATTGGCGTTACTTTTTTTTATTGTATGTTTTCAGATATATATGCCTGTCGCAAGCATTGAGGAAAAGAATATTTTTATTTGTCAAAATTTTCTATATTCAAAATTTATTAAAAACAATAACAAAAGAAGTGTCATTGGCATATTCACGGATAAAGAAAAAAAATGTGGCGAGTGGATAAGTCGTAATCTGCCTATAGGAAGTAAGTTTGCAGTCTCAGTACCATCGGAGGGGAAAGGGATATTCTTTTATTCTGGGGGGGGCTACCCAATAAAAATTATGCCAGTGCTTCAAAGTAACAAATTGGCACCTAATTATGAGAAACAAAAAGATGATAGGGTTATTTTTCTTTCTTCTTGGTCTAGGTACGATGTCCCCTTAAATAAAATTTTCTCTTTGTCAGAAAATGATTTTTTAGCTTCTATTAAAGAAAATAAGGTTGACTATATTATTGTTAATAAAAGAAGAAATTATTTAACCTTCTATTTAGATGATAATATGAATTTTTCTAAGATTAAAGAATTTGGAGGAGGAACCATAAAAATTTATAGGGTGCTTGGTTCCAAAAAAAAGAAACATTTTAAAACATTAATTTCGAGACAGATTCGTTCTTACTTCCGCATTCTTAAAAAGAATGATTCGGCAAGGGTTGATAGGTATGTAAATGAGTTTTTTAAGCCTGTCCTTGGGTGGGAGATGGAAGAGGTTGACCAAATGATAATGTTGCCTTATAAGGCTAATGCTTCGAATGTTTTATGGGTTAACAATTGGGAAATATATTAGAGGTTCCACTCGCAAATTGGTGACGTGCAGCGATTTGCGAGTGGAACTCAAAAAGGCAACAACTCTGGTGGATCACGGAGTCAGGGCTTTTCTTTAGTTTCCAGCGCATGCGGCACACATTTACAGTGGATAGTGGTAGCGAGCTTTAAAGAGTTTGAAAAGAGATCCGGGATGGTGATCTATTTTGCTGATCCATATTCACTTTGGCAGCGGGGAGCAAATGAGAATACCAATCCCCTACTACGCCAGTATTTTCCAAACGGAAGCAATTAAAAAAAAGGTTACGGAAGAAGACGTCACAGAAGTTGTCAGGAAACTGAATAATCGACAACGGAAGTCCCTCGGTTACCTGGCACCCTACGAAGTTTTCTGATGGCTACACGTGGTGCACTTGCAATTTGAATTCACCTCTGGCTCAAGACCCTCTGGGACCTCACAAAGAAACAAAAAGGGCGGCTTACTGAACTGGAAAAGCTCAACTTGAAAATCAATCTGGACTACCTTCTAAAGGGAGCATTTGGTGAATTCTGGGATTACCGAAACCCTGTATGGGCCAAACCTTACCTCGACAAATGGTTCTGGTGGGCGACACACTCAAGGCTTTAGTCTATGCGAGATTTTGTATGGATGCTTCGCCACCGTGAGAATGTCTGTTTATCTTTTCAATGCGCCCTATCTATAACGGAATCACAGAAAGGCTCAACAATAAGGACAAGGTCATTATTATTCACAGGGCTTACTGATCCAGAACCGCTGCTAATTATATTCGTAACCTCTATCACTGCATGGCGGGGTTACCATTACCCAAAACCATGCACACATTTGCCTGACGTACCATTTTTCTTTCTGGAACAAGGGGAAAACACATGGGGTATTGTGCGAGATTTTATCCCCTAAAAATATTTGTATTGTATTGCTCAACTAAGCTTTTACGGTTGTTCGGCTAAGTTTTTTAAAAACCGAACAATCAACTGACTAAATACCAAAGAAATTACATTACTACCGCAGGTTATATTTGAGAATATGGAAGAAAAGCATTTTTTTAAAAATCTTGCCAAAGGATCATTGATTACACTGGGCGGTACGATTGCGGGAATGTTATTGCAACTGATCATTCGGATGATCATTGCGCGCGGATTGGGTCCCTCGCAATACGGTGAATTTGTTTTAGGACTTACCATCGTTGGTCTGGCCGGAAGCTTTGCTTCTTTAGGGATGGGGGGCGCACTGGCCCGATTTATTCCGTACTTCCAGGTGAAGCGAGAGCAATCAAAACTGAAAGGACTTTTTATTATAGCTGGTATCGTTTGCCTTTCATCGAGCCTTATAGTTGGAATAGTGTTGTATTTAAGTGCACCGGCCATCGCTGACTATTTTGCTGGTGAACAATCTCTACAAGGTATTTTAAGAGTTTTTGCCACAGTACTGCCTTTTACTGTGACGATATTAGTCGCTAAGAGTGCATTGAGGGGTTTCAGGCGGATGGATTTATTTGTTTTGACTGAAAGTATACTTACCTTTGGAAGTCAGCTTGGTGTTGCAATTATAATTGTTTTTATGTTTCATTATAGCGCTTTTCATCTTAGTATCGGTTATGCGTTAACTTCCATTGCTGTATCGATCTTGGCGGTTTTGTTTGTTATGCGATCGACAGATTTGTTTAAATCTTGGGGAACAATCAGGGCCGAATTTAATACACGAAAAATTTTCAAATTCGCTTTACCTCTTGCTGGATCACAGCAAGTCGGCCAGATGCGAGGACGATCAGACTCGATAATATTAGGTGCCTTTATGACCGTTTCGGATGTTGGCTTGTATAATGTTGCCATGCCCATTGCGAAACTTTTACAAATAGGTCTGGGTTCCATTAATAGAATATTTATGCCTTCAATCACCCATCTTTATGCCAAAGGCGATATGAAAAGCTTAAAGAAGGCTTATACTACAGTTGCTCTGTGGACCTACTATTTAACTCTACCGCTGTTTTTGATCATATTTTTCTTTGCTGAACTTATATTGAAAATTTTGTTTGGTGCCAATTATTTGAATGTCCACTCCGCCCTGATTATTTTATCTGTAGGTTTTTTTATTAATACTGTTACTGGATCTTTTGGGGAAACATTTGTCGCAATAGGGAAACCTCACATAAATATGATGACCTCGATTTGTGGTTTTTTATCCAATGCCATTCTGATGGTAATCCTGGTCCCTTCGTATGGTTTAATAGGAGCAACCATAGCAACTTCTATCTCATTGATATTGGCCTGCGCATTTGGAGGAGGGATTCTGTATTATTATTTAAGAATTCAACCTTTTTGCATGAAACACATCAGAGCTCTTACTGCCACGATTGTTCCGTTTGGCATTCTGTCGGTTCTTTTTTTGCAAATACCTGCTGGCTGGCAACTTTGGTTGCTACCAGTTTTTATCATTTCGGTTTATATTACAAGTTTTATCGGTTTAATTTTATTGAAGTGCTTTGAAGAAACAGAGTTGGATATGTTGAAAGGCTTAAGTCGGCGACTTGGTTTGCGATGGTTTGTCGCATAAGTAATGAAAAAAAATATGTAACGAAGGAGTTACTTACTCGATATGACACGATCTATACATATATCATATGATGCTGGTGATCACGAAAAAAAAGGTGCCGAAATTCGTACTGCAATTGTCACTTTGGTTAAAAAGGCTGCTAGTGTTGACGGCATCCCAAT
Source organism: Sulfurovum sp. (assembly GCF_041562805.1). GTDB lineage: Bacteria > Campylobacterota > Campylobacteria > Campylobacterales > Sulfurovaceae > Sulfurovum. Next base: position 24,101 of record NZ_JBFFOH010000010.1, read on the forward strand.
TAGTGAATTGAGCCTCCTTGAAGGAGGGTGCGGGTTGGGTTTTTTAATGAGAGATTTGCGGAATGAAGGCTGCCGTAATCTTACCGGATTAGATTTCGATGATCATTGTCTGTCAGAAAGTAGTCGTTTTGGCGATGTATTCAAAAAAGACCTTCAAGATCTTGGAAAAAGTGTTGAAGAAAATTCATTTGATGTTGTTGTTTTGTCGCATGTACTTGAACACATGAAAAATCCTATCGATGTATTGTCTCATGCGAAAAAGATTTCCAGGCGCTGGGTTATCGTTGCATGTCCAAACCCCATTCGCCCCATGATACTTGCGAAACATGCGTTGTTTGGTCGGGATTATTCGAATGCAGGTCATTTATATAGTTGGGATCGTTCTCATTTCTCAAATTTCCTTGAGCGATACAACAATTTGCGCTTGGTTCAATGGGCGACAGACGATGTCCAGATCATACCTTTCAGATTCTTAAGAAAGTGTCTGGATTTTTTGGGGCTGCTGAAGTTGATTGAAGTTACTATTGCTCCCAAATTACTTCCATATTTTTCATCGTCGCTTATCGTTCTTTGTGAACATGTCGAAAACGTAAAAAACCATTAACAAGTCTTAGCTGAGATAGATGTCGGTTGAAATTGTATATTTACCTGAATCAGTTACGCCACCCATTATAAAACAATTGCTAGTAAAATACTATTCGTCTGAATAGGTGAAGGTTTTAACCTTTTACAGGAACAATAAGTTAAGATGTTATCTTTCTGATACTGCAATTTTTATTGCTGATCCGTCACAGATTCAACCTACCCCAAAGTTGTGGAGTCCAAATTAACTCGTTTTATTGACAACGAAAGGAGATCCACATGGGAAATGAAAAAAGAAGAAAATACGATTCAGAATTTAAGAAAAATACTGTTCAATCACGCCAAGCCCCCCTTTTACACTCTTCTGCATTTGATAGTTAGCCTGACACTATTGGGTTTTGTGTTGTTCGGCTGCTAGATGTTATTTCTTAAAGGCTCAGGTTATTTACATTTAAGAAACAAAGTGATGGCCCTGCTGTTAACCAAGATGAACGCTTATGTATAATAATTGTCAAAAAAACGAATGTGAACAGACCGTTCTTTGGTTTGGACGTCCATGGATATTTTTAGTATTGCTTATATTGTCTCTTCCGTTGGTGGCGAGAACACAAAATGGTCTGCCGATAAATCAAATCATATTTATTTCTACGTATGTCGTTGTAATTCTTTTATATGTGTCGACCATTCTGTTTCAATGTAAATTAAAGCGGTTAAGTTCTACCCATTGGTTTGTGGTATTATTTATCGGGTATTGCATTCTGAATTCATTTGTTGCGTATAAAAACCATATTTCTATTTTAATAAGTTTTAATTCATGGCGTTCTTTTCTCATGCTATTTTTATTGTTCCCTTTTTCACTATTATTAACAAAAGAGAACAGAATATATATGATTCGAAATACGTATATAGTTGCATCTGTAATTATTTCTTTATGGGCAATATTTAATCATCTGGCAGGTATAACGACTCACGCTAATACCGCCGGTATTTCTGCAACGACCAATATCTGGGGTATGCTGTTGGTATTGCCCAATCTTTCGTTAAAAAAAATATGGCAGCAAAAGTTGTACTGGCTTTCGATGTCTATTTTTTTGATTCACAATTTTATGGATCAGCGAAGAACTCCTTTTATAATTTTGTTTGTGGGTCTTTTTTTATATGATTTTCTTTTATGTAATGTCCGGCCCTTACATATGATTAAAAAAAAGCGGTTTAATGTTGTTCGTTTCATTGGGCTGATACTTGTTTTAGTTATTGTGGCTTTCTCTTTTGCCGATTCAAAAAGATTAAACGAGACGTCAATTCGAAGAGGATTTGAACAACGACAATTGATTTTTTTGATGGCATGGATGGATTTTGAGGAAAGTCCCTTAGTGGGCAAGGGCTTTGGGTATGTCAGTGATGTCCCTTTTGTCCATGAACTTGGCAAATTAGAACCAGAAATACGTATCCATAACGTATATGTCAATATATTAAGACAGGGCGGAATTATTGGATTGACATTGTATCTAGCTATAATATTTTTTCTCGGAAAACAGTGTTGGTCAGCCATCAAAAAATCTAATAACGCACTGGAACACCGAATAATGTGTTCTTTTTTGGTTTGTCTTGTCGCATACTTAATGTTTGGTATGACCTCTGCCAGAGCGGAACGTCCGGAAGTTCTGGTACTATTAGTACTTATTGCTGCAATAACACAATTTGTAATTAAAAAAAATTCTCGTCTTATACCTAAAATATCTACACAGGTATTTTAGGTTCGAGTCCGGTTTCGTAGTGATTAAAGATGTCATTGATTACCACCGGTGGTCGTGGGTAATTTAGACAAAATAATATACAGAAGTACGAAATTGACCTCATAGAAAAAGAAGGGAACACATTGTTCGTGGATGTATAATTTAAAAGAGGTATGCCGCGGAGCGATATCCTGTATGAAAATTGAAAAAAATCAATGTAGAACCGATACTATAACGACTACTATCCAAAAAATAGATCTAAAAAAACCCAACTTCATTGGTGTTGGTGGACATAAATGCGCCACAACCTGGATCTCTGAATGTTTAAGATACCATCCGCAAATATTTGTCAGTAATCCAAAAGAAATACGATTTTTCACAACGTATTTTCATAAAGGATTAGCCTGGTATCTAAACCATTTTAAAAATATTAAAAATCAGCGTGCGGTTGGTGAATTTTCAGTCTCTTATTTGACTGACGACGATGCTCCTAAAAGAATAAAGGATATGTTGGGAAATGTTAAAATTATTATATGCTTACGTAATCCTGTTGATAGATTTATATCACATTACAAACAGTATTTAAGATCTGGTAGATTAAATAAAAAATATGAGCATTTAAATGAGAAAATTATTAAAGAAATAATCACTAAATATCCAGAAATGATATCTAACGGACTGTATTGTGAACATTTGAGAACCTATTTTGATTTATTCAACAATGATGACATTATGATTGTCATAAAGGATGAAATAGATGAAAATCCACAAAAAATAATAAAAGATTTGTGTAAGTTTTTAAATGTATCTACTGATTATTTGCCAAAGGTATTAAATAAACAAGTAAGCCCAGGAATTATTCCTAGAATTTATCTAATAGAATTTCTTAGGGTAAGAATTTATATATATTTACATAATCGAATCCCAATCATCATTTCCTGGATTAGGAAGTTTAGAATTGCAGAATTATACCGGAAACTGAATAATCAAAAATCAAATAATAATTCGATAAATACAAACATTAAAAAAGAATTATATAAATACTATGAACTTGATATTGAAAATTTAGAGAAATTAATAAAAATTAAACTGGATAGTTGGAAGATAAAAAGAGATTTTTAACGAAGATAACTCCTATGCAATTATAGGATTTTTTTGCAATTTGAATTATCTAGTCCTTTAGACAAACAAGAAACTTGTTTGTCTAACTGTCGTATCCCTCAACTCTATGTGATATTTTACTCCTTTCTGCTTTTTTTTATATAGAAAGACCAAGGTGTTAGTGTTAATCTGTACATGAGTAGCAACAGTCCGGATGGAGTAGGTGTGACCAGTTTGTTCTTTTTTGTCATTATCACTGTATGTTACAGTGAATGTTAAATGCTCGACACCACAAGTTATTTTCTCTTTACTAGTTTGATTTTATAGAGGCCAATAATGGATGCTATCAACACTGCCCGTTCTGTGCAGCATTCTTCACCATGGTAGTCTTTGGCTCTATTGAATACTGTTAGACCAAAAATATTATTGAAATATCCGGTTGCAAGTAAGTATACCACTAATCAAGGACATCTTTATCGCTGGGGACGCACGTATTTCACCAATTTTGTCGATTCTTATTGTGGCTTGTCTATTCATGCATGGCCATCAATGAGGTCGTTCTCTTCTTTGTTTCCTTAACGCACTTGCTTTTTTCTATTTGTTAGAGAATAAAATATTACCCGTATTTTTTCTTATTTTCCGGTTTACTTATTACCGCCGTGTCCGGAAAATCAGGATCTAAGGATGACGCTTCTGAATCATGATACGTAACAAACTTTTAGCATTATGTCGCCGGGAATGGTTTAGACGGTTGACTCGACCGATGGTTCGAGCGGTAAAACCTAAGCGCTGGGTTTTTGTTTTAGGATGCTATAATTCAGGTACCACCTTGCTTGATCACCTGTTGGGTCAGCATCCTGAGATTTCTAATCTGCCAAGCGAGGGTGTTGATTTAACACGAGGTTTGCCCGCACCAGAAGCCTTCGGCTGGCCTCGTTTATGGTACAAATGTCATGAAGAAATCGAAGTCGCCTTCCAGCTTTCATGTCCAGATCCCCAACGCATAACGAAAGATTGGTCTTTCTGGTTTGATCGAAAAGCTCCTGTTGTTGTGGAAAAATCCATAGCCAATAGTCTTCGGATAGAATGGTTGAACCGTAATTTCAACAATCCTCTTTTTATTTGGATTGTTCGTAACGGCTACTGCGTGGCTGAAGGCATCCGTCGTAGGTCAGCCCTTTCGGCGAGTATTCCTGCTGAATATCATGGTCAGGGCTATCCCATTGGATGGTGTGCGCAACAATGGATAGAGAACAATCGGTTGATTGAAAGTAAAATATCAACAATGAAAAATGTTGTTCGTTTATCTTATGAGGATCTAGTTAGCAATCCTGAAAAGTCGCTTTTGAATATATACAGCCATCTGCCTCTAGCAGACCCATCTGTGCCGAAAATGGAGGCTTTCACTTTTCATGGAACAACAATGAAACTCAGGAATATGAACCCCGACAGCCTTTCCAGGCTTGAGGGTGTTGATATTTCAAGAATCAACGGGATTGCAGAGGAGTGGCTCAGGCATTACGGATATAACGTTCTTGATGTGATCAAAAAAGAGAGGAATGCTGATGGTTTCTGATGCAAAGCCTGCTGTAATCGTTACAGGAGATGTTCATCAATGTGATTCTACAGTGATTCGGGAACAAAGATTTTATGATGGAAACGAAACAAGCGCTGCTAAGTCTTATGCCGAGATTCTTGGCAAGTATGGATTGAAAGGAACACTTTTTTACACTGGCCGCTGTTTCCGAGATGAGATAAATGATGTGCAGGCAGTTGCAGGGATGGAGCATATTGAAATCGGTGGGCATACCTACAACTGTTATAAGCCTCGTATCGTATATAAAGTCTGGCGTCGGTTGACAGGATATACAAATGGACCTCGAATTTTGCAGGAATGGGATATTCGAAGAACTTTGCAAGCTGCACAAGCTGCTGGCATTAAAATTACGACTTGGCGTAACCATGCGTATGTCGAGGACGCTAATACCTTGGATCTTTTATTGAAATTCGGTATTACTCATGTGAGCAATGAAGTAGGTCCTTATGCCGGAATTAAACGAAAAGTCATTGGAGACCGAGATCTGATAAGCGTGGGGATAAATGTGTGGCCTGATCATGATCATATGGTACATGGGGATCTAAAGTTGGAAGCAGGTGTGAGTAGACGTTTAGTTCGGAATCGTTTCCCAAACAATGTTTTTCAACCGCTCGACTGGCTCGAACAAGTAGTTCAAGATATTAATGTGCGATTATCGCAAGGTCGACATGCAGTATTACTTGTACATCCTGGATGCATGATGACATTGGGTGGTATGTGGTTGTTTGAATTGTTATGCCAAAAAATTGCTCATTTACCAACTGCTGGGATAAGTGAAATACGGTCTGATGAGGGACCTGTTAGCGAGTAAACGACAGTGTATTTTGGTGTTAAATTATTGTGTGACAGGCTATCCAATTCCATTGGGAAATTCGATTAAACTCTTTATCGTGCGATTTTTTTGATTAGTGGTTTGTAAAAATAAAAGAATCCTATTTCTCTAGATATGAATTACCAGCTAGTTTAGACCTTTAATATGAAACTCTTGCTACTGCTCATGGAGAAAGTGTTTCCTTTGAAATTTTACGTCTTAGAGAAACAAAAAAATATAGCTAATGATGAATAAAAAAAGATAATTTCCAAGCATCGATAAGTTTTTTCACGGGAAAAGTTGATTGCTGATTGTTTAAGGTTCCTTCTTATTGCGAGATTATCTCACTTGTTACTCTTTATTTTAGTTGGTTGTGTGGCGATGAAACGTTGGCGTAATAATTTTCTGTTTCGATTAAAAGTTGCAGTTTTATAATCTTGCTCTTGGGGCAAGGTTACATTTGCTAGAATTGATGAGTTGACTCTGAAATACAATTTAACTAACTAGGTGAATTCCTGATGAAAAAAAATAAAGTTGCAGTTTTAATTGGTACTAGGCCTGGGATTATTAAAATGGCCCCGATTGTTCATGAGCTCGATAGGCAAAATATACCACGTTTGATAATTCACACAGGTCAACATTATTCATTAAATATGGATAAGGATATCATGCGTGATGTTGGGCTTGATAAAGCTGATCACCAAATTACGAGGCCTGACGACTGTATTTCCCATGCAGAGCAGACCGCTTATATGTTGGTTAAAATAGAAGAAATCCTTTTGGAACAAAAACCTGATGTATTGCTAGTGTGTGGCGATGCGAATACTAATTTGGCAGGTGCGCTGGCAGCTAGAAAAATTCATGTCAAGGTCGGTCATGTGGAGGCTGGGTTGCGTAGCTTTGACTGGCGGATGCCGGAGGAGCATAACCGGATTATCATAGATCATATCTCTGAATACCTATTTGCGCCGACCTCTCTATCTCGGGAGCACTTGGTGCGAGATGGTGTGCGGGGTGATATTTTCGTAGTGGGCAACACTATCGTTGATGCAACCTTAGAGCACGCTAGGATTGCTAGAGAAACCCAGGCCCCCTTTGTTTTGGAAATGACTGGGGGACAACCTTTTTGTCTGCTGACCTTGCACAGGGAAGAAAATGTTGACAATAATGCAGTTGTTTCCGGTATAATCTCGTCCCTGGAGCATATTGCCAATGTTAGTTCAAAACAAATCATTTTTCCTCTTCATCCTCGTACAAAAAAACGTTTTGAAGAATTTGGATTGTTTGCGAAGATTTCCGGTATTAAAGGTTTAAAAATTGTCGAGCCGCTTGGTTACTTAAATTTTATCGCTATGTTAGAAAAGGCATCTGCTGTTTTTACCGACAGTGGAGGTATTCAGGAAGAAAGTTGTATTCTTCAAGTTCCTTGCCTTACGCTAAGGACTTCAACGGAAAGGCCTGAGACCATAGATGTTGGCGCAAATCGACTGGCTGGTACTGATCCTGAAAAGATTATCAGTGTCTTTAACGAAATGATGTCTGAAAAATCAGAAAAAAAGTGGCCGAATCCATATGGTGACGGACAGACTTCCAGACGTATAGTTGAGACATGCCTGTTCGGTAAACCAAAAGATGAGCTGTAAAAGTAGAGAGTGGCATGAATAGTTCACTAATAATGTTGTTTTAAATAGCTGTAGTTTAATAGGGACGGACTTATCAACTACATTTATTGGTATTTTTAAGTATAGACTTATTTTAGAAAATCATGAAAGCGGTTATTCATTAACCAGAAAATTGGTAGCTGAAAACAATGAAGATTTGTTTTGTTCACATGCATAAAGTGGAGGATGAGAAACAGTTAGAATTTCTGGGGAATATTCTTTTACGGGTAGCTGAAGTTTTTAGGGAAGAGGCTGAAATTCATTTTCTTTATAATGGTGATGTAGAAAGTAACTATTTGCTGGGGAAAAATATTTTAACTCATAAATATGGCGATAATACTAACGGTGGTATTGATCGTTTAGTTAATCCGGTAAAACTGATTTTAGAAATAAGAAAAATATGTAAAGACAATAAAATTGATATAGTACTAAATCTTTCGGATCACTATTATTTTTTTTGGATTTGCATCGGAGCGAAAATAGCAGGGGCGAAATGCATTGCAAGAATTGCTGGGATCATTGCTGAGTCTGAAAAATTCACCATGAAAAGAAGAATTTTCAAGTTGATTGGTAAGCTATTAGAGAGAATTTCGTTGTCGATGGCAGATCATGTGTTATGTCTTTCCAATTCACTTAAGAATCTGTTGGTACAACGTGATAATAATATTAACAAAATGACAGTAATTTCACAAGGTGTTGATGTTAATTTTTTCGTAAATCGTGAGTTGAAACAGATAAAGAAAAGTCCCCAAAGGTTACTATTTGTTGGAAGGGTTGTAAAATATAAAGGAATATATGAGTGCATAGATGCTTTTTTAAATATTAGAGAATTGTACCCAGATATTGAACTGGTGATTTGTGGGCATGGTCATGAAAAAGATGCACTGTCTAAAAAATACCAATATTCAGGGATCATTTTTAAAGATTATGTTTCAAGAGAAAAATTAAACGAGGAATATCTTTCGGCAGATGTCTTATTGCTACCGTCGTATTCAGAAGGTATGCCTAATGTGATATTGGAAGCTATGTCATGCAAAGTTCCTGTTATTGCCTCGAGAACAGGTGAAATTCCAAATCTTTTGAAAGATGGAAGAGGTATATTAGTAGAACCAAGGAATGTTAACGAAATTATAGAAGCATTAAAAACGATTATTGAAGACGTTAATTTTCGACTTAGTTGTGTACAAAAAGCTCATGAATATGTTTTGAGGCACCATTCTTACGAGATTGTAAGAAAAAAAACGATAGAACTTTTCTCCTCAGTGATAACAAAATGTTAAAGCGTAATATTAAAACAAATAGTGTTACATTGCTTGCGTGCACTGATACTCTAGCCCCTAGAATTAAATTAGAAAAAAGAACATTAGAAGACGCTGGCTTCGATATAGAGGTTTTATATTCAAAAAGAGATAATAGTAAGAGAAGTATAGGGAAGGTCGGTAAGTATGTCTGGTCTTTATTAGAGAACATGATTTATTTGCTAAAAAGTAACAAGAAGGTAGTTCATTTTACCAATATCGATCAGCTTATAATTTCACCTGTTTTAAAATTATTTCGCAAAAAGATTGTATATGATGCATATGAAAGATATTCAATCGATATTTCTCAACGATATTTCAACGGAACGTCGAGAGGTATTGCGAGAAAAATAATTGAATTTATTGAAAATACATATGTCAGACTTTTTGTAGATGCTGTTTTTGTTGTTAGTACCCCAGACGAGTTTTTGAAGAAGAGATACGCTAAGATATGCAAAATATGTGATGTGTTATATAATGTTCCACCTTTAGACTCTATTTGTACAATTGATCTTGAAAAGAAATTCAAGGAAAAAGTATTTAGAATTGCATATGTAGGAAGATGTACATCATTAATAATTGAAAGCATTAATGAGATTGCAATGCGATTGGATGCTTTGGGTGTTATATATGAAATTCATTTGGTAGGTGGGATTTTTGATGAGATGTTGCAGTCATGCGATCCTTCATATTATAGTGAAAGAAAATTGCACAAGAATATCTGTTTGCACGGGCACATGGAATATCAGTCTATGTCTAAATTTTTAGTTAAATTTCATGTGGGGCTAACACTTCTTCCAAATCCCAAAGAATATATTTATGCTGGGCCAGGTTCTTCCCGAAAAAATTTTACCTATATGTGTGCTGGAATGGCTATTATCTCAAACTCACCAAGTGGGCCAGCTAGTGTCATTATAAATGAGTCTTGTGGAATTGCCCTAGATGAAACCGACTCAATTGAATCTTTTGCTGTTTCGATTAACAAAATATACAAGAATAGAAATGAAGCAATGGAATATTCATCGAACGGGATTCTAGCTATTAAAAATAAATATAATTGGGATCATGAAAAGGAAAAGTTTCTATATGCATATAGTAAGCTTACGGAACGTGTTAATGAAAATGAGATTTCAGTATAGAAATGCTAGGGAGGGCGATCATCGATCGGGTGAGTTCCTGTTGGCAGAATTCGTTGAATTCTCTTGTCGTGCGTATCGCTTTCGATAGCATGATCCTGAACTCATGTCTGTTTGTTTACTTTTAAATTTTAGTGGTCGATGTGTGATTTGTGATTTACATGAGGACGTTCCTCGACAGATTTTGACAAAATATTGGAATCATCATGTATTGTACAATGCCGTTTCGGTGCTGTTTTGGGTGTTGGAAAACTATGTTGTGAAGAACCTGGATGCCGTGTTTGTGCTACGCAAAACGCTTTAAGCTCATCAATCATAATAGTATTGATGACAACAATTTTCCCATTCTAGGCAAATATAGAACATCAGACAGTCTGAAACCTTTACCTTTTTCCCCTATTATTTGTTACATTTATTACTGTGTGGCCCCTTTGAAAGCAATGCGTATGATGACGAACTTATATATGTTGATGGCTGTAAATTCGATGATTAGAGGGGGTGCCGTTGGGCGCACTGATGTTGGCAATGTTACCACGTGTTTCGCAGTAGGAGTGGTTAAGTTGCGACCTAGCCCCAACCAAATAAATTTACTCCTTGTCAAAATGTTTGAGTATATGTCAGCCGGTCTGCCTTTGATAGCATCCGACTTTCCGCTGTGGTGCCAGACTGTAGAAGAGGCCTAATTAGTCCTATGTGTGACCCCTTCTTCATCGCAGGACATTACCCCGGGTATCCTTCTATGTGTTGTCGAACGAAGCATTATACTAGGTGGGACAACAAGCGCACAAGTCGGATGGCGATAAAGACCAGATTTAACTGGAGACGCGAATCGGAGAAACTATTAGGATTATATGAGGGCATTAAATGAATATAAATACGGTGGACCCAGAGCTTTCTTCCGACAAAAGTAGCTCTTTCTTTATCCACAGACATGCTCTGGTGGAGCCAGATGCCCAAATTGGTGAGCGAACAAAGGTATGGGCTTTTGCCCATATACTCGCAGGTGCGAAAATAGGGGCTGATTGCAATATCTGTGATCATGTTTTTATAGAGAACGATGTTGTTGTCGGTGAACGAGTTACGATAAAGTGTGGTGTCCAGCTCTGGGACGGTCTTCGCGTTGCCGATGATGTTTTTATCGGGCCTAACGCAACATTTACCAATGACATTTTTCCCCGAAGCAAGCAGTACCCTGACCAATTGCTACAGACCCAGATTATGGCTGGCGCAAGCATTGGAGCAAATTCCACAATTCTGGCCGGAGTGACCATTGGGGAAAAGGCCATGGTCGGAGCCGGTTCTGTGGTCTTAAAAGACATCCCCTCGCGTGCCGTTGTAGTTGGCAATCCTGCCCGCATAATTCGATACGAAGATCATTGATATGGCCCTAGTAGACTGCAAAATTATAGATCTGCCCAAAATAAGTGACCCGCGTGGTAACCTGACGTTTATAGAGGGGGGGAGGCATATTCCTTTCGATATTAAGCGGGTCTACTATCTGTATGATGTCCCGGGCGGTGCCGAGCGCGGGGCTCATGGTCATCGCAGATTGCAGCAATTGGTTGTGGCCATGTCGGGCAGTTTTGATGTGATTTTGGATGATGGATTTGAAAAAAGAACCTTTCACATGAACCGTTCTTATTATGGGCTGTATGTCTCGCCTATGATGTGGAGGGATATCACCAATGTTTCATCCGGAGCGGTCTTGATGGTTCTGGCTTCAGAGCTCTACGACGAGTCTGATTATTTCCGCGATTATGGTCAGTTTTCAGAGGAAGCAAAGATCTAAGATGGAAAAAATACCTTTTTTGGAATTGACACAAACTTACCAGGAGTTACAGGCGGAGATTGATGTTGTTGTTCAACGCGTGATGAACTCTGGCTGGTATATACAAGGCGAGGAACTTGAGTACTTTGAGTCTGAGTTTGCTGAGTATTGCGACTCCAAGTACTGTGTCGGAACAGCAAATGGCTTAGATGCACTGCATCTGATTTTACGAGGCTATGGTATAGGGCCAGGTGATGAAGTTATTGTACCATCCCATACCTTTATCGCCACATGGCTAGCTGTAACACTTGTCGGGGCAAAACCTGTACCTGTAGAGCCTCCTGATGACGCGACCTATACAATTTCACCCGAATTGATTGAGTCAGCAATAACACCTAAAACAAAGGCAATCATTCCTGTTCATCTGTATGGTCGTCCTGCTAATATGGCGCCGATAATGCTAATTGCAGCAAAATACGGTATAAAGGTGATTGAGGATGCAGCGCAGGCCCACGGCGCACGTTATCAAGGTCGTCGGGTGGGCAACCTCGGTGATGCTGCAGCATTCAGTTTTTATCCTGGAAAGAATCTGGGAGCTTTTGGTGATGGTGGTGCAATTACAACGAATGACAGTGAGCTGGCGACCAAATTGCGTTCGTTGCGTAACTATGGTTCCTCTACGAAATATGTGCACGACATGATTGGGCTTAATAGTCGGCTCGATCCTCTCCAAGCCGCCATTCTTCGTGTGAAACTTCGTTGTCTCAATGAGTGGAATGCACGACGGGTCACTTTAGCTGAAAGCTACCAGAAGCTGCTTGCCGGAACAAAGCTTGTCCTCCCTGCTGTTTCTGCAGGATTTGATTCAGTTTATCATCTCTTTGTAGTTTGTACCCCCCATCGAGACAGCCTGCAAACCGAATTGAAAAATGCAGGCATCGAAACCTTAATTCACTATCCCATACCACCGCATAAACAGATTGCCTATGCCTCTATGCAAAGCCTTGCTTTGCCTGTTGCGGAAGGCTTGTCCCGTGAAGTACTCAGCCTCCCGATTGGGCCGCATTTATCAAGGGAAGACGTGGAAAAGACCGCGCATCATATTACTCAAATAGTAGGACTTAGTGAGCAATGAACATACTCTATCTCTGTCAAGTTTTTGAGGTTGGAAACGATGCTGGTTCGGAACGGCATTTCTTTTTCTGCAAATACGCGGTGAGTAAGGGGCATAGCGCAACCGCTATTACGAGTAATGTCGATTACAAGAATGCATGTGTGAAAATTCAAGGGGCACCTAGCACAATAAGTCGGAACATTGAAGGTGTTGACATTCATTATGTCTATTCGTATGCAAACTTCCGAGGCAGCTTTTTAAAGCGGTTTTATTATTTTTTGACCTATTTTATTTCGACGATCGTTCAGTCTTTCAAGGTCAAGAAGGTAGATGTGATTTATGCGGTGTCAACTCCCTTAACCGTCGGACTCCTGGGGTATGTCATTTCTCGACTGCGCGGTATACCCTTTGTGTTTGAAGTTACCGATGTATGGCCGGATGCGCCTGTGGCCTGCGGGGTTGTGAAAAACAAGGCCTTAATCAGGCTTGCCCATTGGCTTGAGATGTTCTGCTACAAAAAGGCTGTACACATAATAGGTCTTACCCGCGGCATTTGTGACAACATCATCACCAAGGGTATAGACCCTAAAAAAGTATCGATAATTACCAACGGTGTTGACTTTTCACTGTTTAATTTTGCACAGGACGATTCAAAAAGGTCGGAGGTTCGGACGCGATATGGGTTTGGAGATAAATTTGTTGCCATGTATATGGGTGCGCATGGTGCTTACAATGCGCTTGGTACGCTTATCGAGGCCGCGACAATCCTTAAGCACGATCCACGATTTTTGTTTGTATTTATAGGTGATGGTGACGAAAAGCCCAAACTACAGCAACGTACCGTCGACCTTGGCCTGACAAACGTAATGTTTTTGAAACCTGTTCCACGCATTGAATCAGCATCTCTGCTTTCAGCCGCTGATACATTCTTGCTACCCAATCGCAAAGGGGAATTCTTTGCAGGTAATCTTCCAAATAAGCTATTCGATTTTCTCGCCTCCGCGCGGCCTGTTGTCGTTGCCGGGGCAGGAGAAACTCCAGAACTTGTTATGACAGCCGAGTGCGGAAGGGTTGGCTGTGCGGAAAACAGCCAGAGCATGGCATATGCGCTCAATGAGTTGGCGATGATGCCCGTTGAGGAGCGTATGGCGATGGGGGCAAGAGGTCGCAAGTATGTTTTAGCACATTACGATAGAAGCAGTCTCAGTGAACAGTTTTTGAAAACCCTTACTGATTCTGTAATGCGTTGATGAATCGAGAGCTCCAATGATAAGACCTATGAAAGTAGATGATGTAGCGGCAGTTGTAAGGGTGCATCTGGCAAGTTTCCTCGGATTTTTTCTTTCTTTTCTGGGCCCCAGATTTCTTTCATTATTCTATTCTGGCATCTGCTTTGCCCCTGAGGGAATTGGATTTGTTTATCTAAATAACGCTGGTGTTCCAGCCGGCTTTGTGGCAGGGACCTCGAACCCCGGTGGATTTTATTCACGTCTTTTGAAACGAGACTGGTTGAAGTTTGCCCTCGCATCAATAGTTCCTGTCTTGAAAAAACCTTCAGTTATTGGTCGGGTAGCACGAGCCGTTTATCATCCAGCTGATAATCCAATTGGGGATGATGTTGCCGGTCTATTTTCTTTAGGCGTGTTACCTGAGTTGCAAGGTACCAGTGCCGGGAAGAAACTTGTACGGGCTTTCCTGGATGAAGCAAAGAAAAAAGGCTGTACAAAAGTTTTTTTGACAACTGACCGTGATAATAATGGAGCGGTGAATAGTTTTTACGCGAAGCTTGGTTTCTCCCTTGAGCGCCAGGACGTAACTCCTGAGGGAAGAAGAATGAATGAGTATTGGATAAGCTTATCCGGGGAAGTGCTATGATCAATTTTCTCCCCTTTGCACTTCCCGATATCGGCGAAGATGAAATCGCCGAAGTTGTTGATAGCCTGCGCTCAGGCTGGGTGACGACTGGACCTAAGGCTAAGCGCTTTGAGCAGGATTTTGTTGAGTTTATGGGTGGTGGTCTTGAGGCTGTTGCCGTGAATTCTGCGACAGCCGGTCTGCATCTCGCACTGGAGGCCATAGGTGTTGGCCCAGGCGATGAGGTGATTACCACGACGCATACTTTTACAGCGACCGCCGAGGTAATTCGCTACATGGGGGCGCATCCGGTGTTTGTCGACGTGTCGGCCGAGTCATTGTGTATCGACCCGGATGCTGTGGTGCACGCAATTACTCCACGTACCAAGGCGATTATTCCTGTGCATTTTGCAGGCCGGGCGGCGGACATGTCTGCTATTCTGGCTATTGCGCGACAGCATGGGTTACGCGTGGTGGAAGATGCTGCCCATGCTCTGCCCACCACCTGTGGCGGCAAGCTGTTGGGCACGCTGGAGAGTGATGTGACGGTGTTTAGTTTTTACGCCAATAAGACGATTACCACGGGTGAAGGAGGGATGCTGGTGACCCGTGACCCAGCAATTGCTGCACGAGCTCGTATCATGCGTTTGCACGGCATTAATCGCGATGCCTTTGATCGTTTTACCGCCACAGCGCCGAGTTGGTATTATGAGATTGTTGCACCGGGCTTCAAGTATAATCTGACTGATATCGCGGCTTCGCTGGGCATACACCAGCTCAGGAAGGCGAACGCTTTTCAGCGGCGCCGGGCCGAAATTGCTGCGCGTTACGATGTTGCATTGGCTGATTTACCGATTATTTGTCCTCCCCATGCAGAAGATGGCGATTGCCATTCATGGCATCTATATGTCATCCAGTTGGGAGATGAGGCGAGGGTGACGCGTGATGTGTTCCTTGAGCGCATGTTCGCCCAGGGTATTGGCATGAGCGTGCATTATATTCCACTGCATTTGCACCCTTATTGGCGTGATGCTTATAAGCTGACGCCTGAGTTGTTTCCGGTAAGTCAACGGGTGTATGAACGAACTTGTTCTTTGCCCTTATACACCCTGATGACGGATGCTGACGTGGATCGGGTGGTTGTAGCAGTCAAGGTGGCATTAGCTTGAGGATTTTGTTGTGAAACTCAAACGTATTTTTGATCTGCTTTGTAGTAGCCTGGGGCTGTTGTTTCTTGCTCCCATTTTCCTGATTATTGCGGTGCT
Organism: Sulfurovum sp.; assembly: GCF_041562805.1. Lineage (GTDB taxonomy): Bacteria > Campylobacterota > Campylobacteria > Campylobacterales > Sulfurovaceae > Sulfurovum. The sequence goes on from NZ_JBFFOH010000010.1 coordinate 40,024, forward strand.
GATCACGTTCGAATCTAATGGACAAGTTTTCTTCCGGCAGACGAGAGTAGGGCTTAATGGTCGGGTTTTCCGGATTCACAAATTCCGGACCATGTCGGTGGATGCAGAGCGCAAGGGCTTGCAGATCACGGTTGGCCCGGATCAAAGAATTACCCATGTGGGTACTGTGTTACGCAAATATAAGCTGGATGAACTGGCGCAGTTGATTGATGTGTTTCTGGGTGATATGAGTTTGGTCGGGCCTCGGCCAGAGGTGCCAAAATATATTGCCTGTTACCCCGAAGCGGTTCGCGCGGAAGTCCTTTCCGTTCGGCCGGGTATTACTGATTGGGCTTCGATTCAATTCAAGGATGAAAACGATATTCTGGGGAGTGCGCCCGATCCTGAAAAAGCATATGTGGAGGAGGTGTTGCCGATTAAGCAACGCTATTATGTTGAGTATGTGAGGGGGCGGTCTTTCTTGGGTGATTTGCACATAATTTTTGCAACTGTCATTGTCGTTTGGACTGGTGTTGAAAATTTAAAGAGAGGGATGTGAATCAGTAGGCACTTTTGTTGCGGGACCTCCTTCATCTTCATCCTTACTGTCTTGTGTTTCCTGTCTGCCTTTTGCCTTTTGCCTCTTGTTCGAAGTTGGTATATGTTATTCTGTTTTTTTTCTCATTAGTAGATCTAGTCTCGTCAATTGACGAGTAATATTCCAATCTGATAGGTTGACTTATGCTTCACAAATTTGTGCGGGTCATTTTGTTTAATCGTTTTGTGGCCTTTTTTCATGATTTGCTTGTTATACCTTTGGCATTGTTAGTTGCTTTTGGATTCCGTTATAATTTTGAATCTATGCCAAACTGGCAGGTTTTTCTGCAGATGTTTACTGTGGCCCTCCCTGTTCAAGGTCTTACGTTCTGGCTTATCGGTCTTTATCGTGGTATGTGGCGCTTTGCCTCAATCCAGGATCTTGTTCGTATAGTAAAGTCGGTTACCATTGGTACCGTTGTTTTGATGTTGGTATTGTTTTTATACAATCGCCTTGAGGCGATCCCCCGCACTATTATTTTTCTCTATCCACTCTTGTTGGTTGGTGGCCTTTCGTCTTCACGTCTTCTCTATCGATGGGTCAAGGATAGGCGGTTTCTCTTTCAAAATAAGGATAGCAAAAAAGTTCTGGTCGTTGGTGCAGGGCAGGGGGGGGAGCTTCTAGTTCGAGATCTTCTCCGTCACCCTGAGTATGAGCCGGTTTGTATTGTTGATGACGATTCTGGCAAGCAAGGCCGGGAAATTCATGGTGTTCGAGTCCAGGGTTCTTTGGATGACATCAAGAAATTGGTGGAAGTGCTCGATGTTAAACTTGTCCTGATTGCTATCCCTTCAGCTTCCAAAAAGATATTCAAACAGATCGCCTTGGTTTGCTCTGAGATAGGTGTTGAATGTCGAACCTTGCCTGCCATTGCCGATCTTGATGAGCAGGATGTTGCGGTAAGTCAACTACGTTCCCTGACCTTGGAGGATTTGCTTGGCCGTGATCAGATTGAGCTCAATAGAGAATCAGTCTCTGGTTATCTTCGGGAAAAACCTGTTATTGTGACCGGGGCAGGTGGATCTATTGGTTCTGAGTTGTGTCGACAGATTGCTGAACAGGCTCCTTCAAAACTCATTATTTTTGATCATGGCGAGTTTAACATCTATGCCATTGATCATGAATTGAGAAATAGTTTTCCCGATCTTGATATTGTCACTGTGCTGGGTGATGTGAAGAATTACGACAGGGTGGATTGGGTTTTCAAGAAGTTCCGGCCCCAGGTTGTCTTTCATGCTGCGGCCTACAAGCATGTGCCGATGATTGAGATTAATCCGGCAGAGGGAGTGATGAATAATGTTATTGGCTCACGCATCGTTGCTGATGCGGCTGACCGCTGCGGAGCTGAAGCCTTTGTCTTTGTCTCCACGGACAAGGCAGTTAATCCGGCCAATGTTATGGGGACCACTAAGAGGATCGCTGAAATTTATTGTCAGAATCTGGCCAAGCGTTCCAAGACCCGTTTTATCACCACCCGTTTTGGTAATGTTCTCGGCTCTGCTGGTTCAGTGGTGCCGCTCTTTGAACAGCAGATTCGTGTGGGTGGGCCGGTCACGGTGACCCATAGGGACATTACCCGTTATTTTATGACCATTCCCGAGGCCGTGAGTTTGATTCTCCAATCCGGAGCCATGGGGGAGGGAGGGGAGATTTTTGTTCTTGATATGGGTGAACCTGTACTTATCCGTGATCTTGCTGAGCAGATGATCTGCCTCTCCGGTTTGGTGCCTGGCAAGGATATTGACATCGTCTACACGGGGTTACGGCCCGGTGAAAAGTTGTTTGAGGAGATTTTTCATGAACGGGAGAATTTACGTGGGACCAAGCACCCGAAGCTCTTTTTGGCAGGCAGCCGGAAGGTGGAATGGCAATGGTTGGAGGATGAGTTGACAGAGCTTGAAAATGCCGCCATGAGCCGGGATGTTGGCAAGCTTATCGGCCTCTTAAGACGGATTGTTCCAGAGTATGAGGGACCACATTTGAGTGATGGGGAGGAGGTGGCTTCGCCGACGCTCAAGATTGTGAAGGGATAAAGGTTGGGGAACTGCCCCCCTCTACTATCGCTCGAAGATTGGTAACACTCAACCGGTCGTGGCTTGAAAAAAGGATGCATGAGTTAGGGTCAGGTTTGTGATGACGTGGTTAGATTGCAACGTCCAAGGGTGCTGAAAAGAAGTAAAGACAATAAGGTCGCCGAGTAGGTCTTATCTTTTTGACCTCTTTGGAATGAGGTTTGTAACTCCAGTAAGGTTGCAAACCTTTTTTTTTATTGGTACTACCCATGTTTTGAGTTATACTTCTATTTTTTTTTGGAACTTTAAATCTATGCAAAACCTCCCAGATAATCAGCGAATCGTCATCACCGGCGTCGGTTTAACATCTCCAAATGCCTCTAACCTGCAAGAATTTCGTAAAAAACTTCTAGCGGGTGAAAGTGAAATAACGAACGTTGAATTACGGTATATGGGTTCAGCTCATGCCGGCGTTTGCACCTTTGATGAAACCCGTTACCGCAAGAAAAAGGAAAACAAACGGGGAACAAGGGCAGGGTGTATTTCTGTCTATTGTGCCCATGAGGCCATCAAGGATGCGGGTATTGACTTTAGTGAGTATGACAAAGCCAAGACTGGCGTCTATATTGGTCTGACTGAGCATGGCACCGTGGAAACGGAAAACGAAGTCTATAATATCTCTCATTTTGACTATAATACCGATTATTGGACCCATCATCACAATCCGCGCACCGTTTTAAACAATCCGGCCGGGGAAGTGACCATGAGCTTAGGTATTACTGGCCCCCATTATTCAGTTGGTGCCGCCTGTGCTGCTGGGAATGCAGCTCTCATCCAGGGCGTGCAGATGCTGCGTCTTGGTGATGTTGACCTGGCTCTTTGTGGTGGCATATCTGAATGCGTTGGCTCATTCGGTATTTTCGCCAGTTTTAAGGCTCAGGGTGCACTTGCTGAGCATGATGATCCGAAGAAGGCCTCACGTCCTTTTGATCGGGATCGGAATGGGATCGTGATTTCTGAAGGTGGTTGTATCTATGCCCTTGAGCGGCTTGATAAGGCGATCGAGCGTGGAGCAACCATTTACGCGGAAATTGCCGGTTATGCCATGAATTCTGACGCCAAGGATTTTGTTCTGCCTTACGGGCCTCGTCAGGCAGAGTGTGTTGAGCTTGCCCTTGAACGGGCTGGCATGAAACCCCAGGATGTTACCATTATCAACACTCATGCCACAGGGACAAAGCAGGGCGATGTCGAAGAATGCAAGGCCTTGCGCCAGGTTTTCTCTGATTGCCCTAACACCTATATCAATAATACCAAGAGTCATATCGGCCATGCCATGGGTGCGGCCGGCGTGCTTGAACTTGCCGGCAATCTACCGTCCTTTATTGATAACCAGGTTCATCCCACTATTAATCTTGATAATCTTGATCCAGATTGTGATTTGCCTAATATTGTCGCCAATTTTCCGAAACAACTTGACAATGTGGACGTCATATTGAATAACTCTTTCGGCATGGTCGGCATCAATTCGGTGGTGATTGTCAAAAAGTTTACAGCGTAAGAAAATCGATAA
>NZ_JBFFOH010000011.1:0-39688 GCF_041562805.1 Sulfurovum sp.
CGAAGGGAGCCCCGGATGCGGAAAGTCCATGATCGCCAAGCGTCTGCACTACATTCTGCCACCCGTCACCTCAGATGAACTGCTCGACATTGCCAAGCTCGACTCCCTTGAAGGGAGCGAACCGCACTTCAGCCCCTTGCGACCCTTTAGGTCACCCCACCACACTTCAACACCGGCATCGGTCTTTGGCGGCGGCTGTCATTTCCAATTAACAATACTACATTCCAATAAACTATACTACTAACGATTCATTATTTCTAGTAAATCTTTTTAAAACTGCGGAGACAACAATAGCATCGTTGTCGATATTTAGTGTTACCCAACCAAGACATATGCGCCTTGCAATCAAATTAACATTCACTTAACGCCGTTCCAATATCATTTTATCCGTATAGGCTATCAAATTAAATATTTAGCTACAAAGGTTATTGCTATGAATAAAATCCTTCTACTAATAATGTTCAGTTTAACTATTGCTGAATTATCGGCAGACATGGACATTCACCGAACGCTCCCTCTAATTACTCTCTCTGATGACAATGGGGGCCATTATAATGGCGAGACTTGGGATTCATCAACATTGCAGGGTAAAACAACTATGTTAATGTATGTTGACCCTGATGAAAAAAACAAAGGTGAAATTTTTAAACCTACTATTGAAGCGTTCGAGAAAGAACTTGATTTCCGGAAGTTTCAAATTTTGGTGATCATAAATTTAAAAGCAACCTGGAAACCAACTTTTATGATTAAATCTCTTATGAAAAATAAATTAACTGAGTACCCAAAACGTATATATATTCTCGATAACAATTCAATTTTAATAAAAAAATGGAGACTTACTGACAATGAGTACAACACACTTGTCATCAATCGCGATAGTAAAGTCATCTACAGTCATTCTGGCACGTGGAAAGAAGATGAGATATCTCAAATCAACACACTCATCCGTTCGCAAGTCCAGTAGCTTTAGTTAGTTTTACGGTTTTAACATTTGGCTAATGCCTTAGATATAATATTTCAACACTCTTTATTCAGGAATCAAACAATATGAAGCCTCTTTTTTTACTCCTCTTTTCATTTTTAATGCTTCATGCAATGACATTAGAACAGACTATAACTTATGCTTTAGAGAATAACAATGCTCTTAAACAATCCAATATTGCTATCGATCGTTCGAAGTCAATGCGTGATAACAAACAGGCACGGAACTATGGAAATCTTGATTTTATTGCCTCTTATGATCACTATAATCTCCCGCGCACACTCGCGCCATTAACACCTGCATCATTGATTAATGTTCCTGGGGCCTCAGCTGAAATACCGACAACAAAAGACATGTTCACTACGGGCATAGCCTATAACGTAATACTTTTTGATGGATTCGCACAACAGAATGCTTATAGTATCTCAGATCTTCTGTATCAATCTACTTCGATCAAACATAAGCTTGGACGTGAAGAGTTGATATACAATGTACGGAATCTATATTTGACCCTACTTGCACTCCAAGAACAGTTGGATGCACAATATACATATACTAAGGCCCAAAATAGATTATTAGCACATATCATAAAAGGGCACAGCTTAGGAAGTAAATCGAAGATCGATGTTTTAAAAGCCAAAAATAGTATTGAAGCCAGTCATACTCAAGAAAGTGAAATAGAAACTAATATAGCGATCATCAAGGCATCATTGACTTCACTAACGGGGGGAAAAGAATTTGATAAAGCTGAACCACTCAATATCGACATAGATATTGCGCAAGAAAAGAATATTCAAAATATGGAAATTACTACTCTCGATCGTTATAAAGCCACTGAAATTGCTATTAAAACCAGCGCAAAGAAAATTGATAAAAGTAAATCAAGCTATTACCCAATGATTGACTTTGGCGCATACTATGGACAAAACTTTGGCCCCAATGATGCAGATACCATTTACAATAATGAAATTGTTTTAAACAAAGGAGACTGGAACAATCAGGATATTTGGCAAGTAGGTGTACACCTAAAATGGAATATCTTGGACTTTGGTGCGACTTCTTCCGAAATTCAAATATCCAAGCTTGAGTATATGGATGCCAGACTTGAAAGCGAAGGTCTTAAAATTGAACTCCGCAAAAACATTGCCATTGCTCAAAACAACATTAAACTAGCTTCTTCACAATACAAAAGTGCCTCATCTCAATATGAATTATTAAGTGAGACAGAAAAAATTGAACAAATTCGTTATGACAATAACGCACTGACATTAACAGATTTATTGGCTACAAGGGCTAATAAGATACTTGCATATGCACAAGTCATCAACGCAAAGTACAGTTATCAGAGAGCACGTTATTACTTGGATTACCTACTTGAAAAGGGAGATAAATAAATGAAAAAAATTTTCTATATCGCACTTGTTATTGCCATCGTAATTGCGGCGGGTGTATTTTTAACAAAACAAAAAAAGGCTGTCGATGAGCTACCGTTACCAACGGTTCACTCTTATAGAGTGGACACCGTAAATGCGTCAATAAAAACGATCCGTGCGACTCGTAACTTTCTCGCACAATTACTTGCAAGTAAAAATGCACTTATCGCGTCCAAGTTTTCTGCTGAAATCAAAAAAATTCATGTAAAAGAAAATGATATCGTCAAACAAGGGCAAAACCTTATCTCTTTAGATGATGCCGAGATTCGTGCTAATATTGCCTCGCTCCAAAAGCAGCTAAAAGCATTGACCATTGATGTTGCCAAAACTAAAGAATCTCTTGATCGTAATAGAAAACTATTAGATGTTGATGCCATATCTCAAGAAAAATTTGACAACTTGAATGTCCTCTACAACAAGAAACTTTCTGAACTTGAGAGTACTACAGAGAAGATAAACCAGCTTAATGCGCAACTAAAATATTATAATATAAAAGCCCCTTTCAGCGGACGTGTCGGGACAATCTACGTTGACGCAGGCAATCTTGCCGTTCCTGGTAAGCCTATAGTCTCTCTTAACTCTGATGACCAAAAGCTTTTATTTTCATATACTGAGAACTCACAGGCAATTATTGAAGGACAAAAAGTGCTTGTCGATGACCATGTTATCGGTTCAATTTTGCGTCGTTATGATGATGCAAAAAATGCGATGCTCATTGCAGAAGTAAAACCATCTAAGTCTCTATCATATGCCAATAAGTCCTTCGTAAACATTAAGGTCGTTGTTGGCGAGGCCAAAGGATGCAGTATCCCGTTAAATGCGATTCTTCACCGCAAGGACAAAACAACAGTTATGCTATATGAAAAGGGCCGCTTTAAGCCTTTTGAGGTCACTGTCATCCTACAGGACGAGAAAGACGCAATCATATCAGAATGTACAACCTCTCCTATTGCGATAGCGTCTGAAGCAAAACTTGCACTATTACCTGCACACGGTTCGTTTGACCTGATAGAGGAAAAGTAATATGAAAAAGTCATCCTCATGGGTAGAGGCGATGCTACGTCGTCCCTACTTCATATACTCTTTCTTAACGCTTTTTATCTTTTTGGGGATAATCGGCTACCAAAAACTAGATCGAAAATTATTTCCAGATTCCAATTATCCCACAATTGCTGTGGTTATTGTTCACCCAGGTGCCTCAGCTAAATCCCTAGCCTCTAATGTGAGCGTTCCTGTAGAAGAAGAGCTATACACACTTGATAAAATTCGTCGTGTCTACTCTACCACCATTGATGAAGTCAGTATCATCAACGCAGAGTTTGAATACATAAAAGGTATCGATGCGGCCACTGGTGATGTCAGTAACGCACTTGACAAGATCAAAGGGAAGCTGCCTATCACGATTTTGCCTCCAAAAATCTTACAAATAACATCAGCAACGGCACCCATTATTACTATAGCTGTAAGTCCAAAGAACGGTGATATCCCTCTCGAGGATATTCGTCAATTAGCGCAGAATGAGATCAAACACCGTCTAATCAAACTGAGTGGAATAGCAAATATTGACATCTTTGGTGGATACGATAAAGAACTACAGATAATCATTAATAAGGAAAAGCTGGATCAATATGGGCTCGACATGAGCCATGTCCTAGCTACGATAAAAAGCAATGATGACGACTATGCCATAGGTTTTATCAATAGTGACAGGGACCGTTACCTATTAAAATCTACGGGAAAACGTGACAGTATAGCTGCTCTAAAAGCAATGCACATCACCCCCGACATAACACTTAATGATGTGTCAACTATTTATTTTGGTCACTACGAAAATTCTGCACTCTATTTTGGCAATCAAAAAGAGGCCATCGCTATTGCTGTGCAACGTTCGGAAAATGCTGATGTTGTGAAGAGTATAGAACGCGTTGAAGAAGAACTCAAAACGATAAAGTCTCAATATCCAAATCTTGATTTCGAAATTACAGACACACAAAAAGACACCATTGTCCAGAGTACGACTAATATGTTCGAGTCCCTTCGTGATGCGATTATTATGTCCACTCTTGTGGTCTTTTTCTTTTTGGCAAGTTTTAGACAGGTTGTCGTTGTCCTTATTACCATTCCGATAGTCTATTCATCAACTATTGCACTGATGTGGATTTTTGGTATAGAGTTTAATGTTGTGACACTTACAGCGATCATTCTTGCACTGGGTCTTCTACTCGACGATACTGTCGTCGTTATGGAAAATATAGAACGACATTACAAGGAGGAGCATGATGAAATTCATAAAGCGGTTTTTGCAGGAACAAAAGAGATCATGTTTGCCGATCTGTCAGGGACTGTAACGACGATGATAGCGTTATCTCCAATGCTATTTGTCGGAGGCTATCCCCAAACTGTCTTTCAGCCTCTGGTTGGAACACTCCTGCTTGCACTAGCAGCTTCATACGTTATTTCTATTTCTGCCGTTCCATTACTTTCGCTAAAAATTTTGGCTATCCAGCATCCATGGGTCTTAAAATCGGAAGCATTGTTCGAACGTTTCACAGGTCTTGTCAACAAAAAAATCGCTACCTTCTTTGCCAATGCTGTTAAAGCAGCTCTTGATAACAAAGCAATTGCAACTGCATATTTTCTCGCCTTGTTATTTCTTTTTGTTACGAGTGTAAAAGGGGTCATGCCAACCGTTGGTCAAGAGTTAATGCCCCCAATGGATACCGGCGGGGTCAAGATTTCAATTACCGTTGACCCAAACTTACCGATTGAGGCAAGTAAACAGATTATTAAAGAAGCTGATCAAATCATTGCCGAACATGGTGAACTTTTACGTCTTTCATCATCTATTGGTTCTGAAGCAGGTATCATGAGTATAGGTAGCGGTAGCGGCATTGACCATATTGTTATTACGGCTACCTATGTTGACCGTTATCAACGCAAAGAGAATATTTGGGAAATAGAGCGTAAACTTCGCCGTGAGCTCTCACAGATAAAAAATATCAACACTTTGGACGTAGTTGACTATGGAGCGACTGCATTGGCAAGTATTCGTGCCAATATTGACGTTACGCTTTCCGGTCCAGATCTTGGTGATCTTGAAGTTGCAGGAGAAATGATAGCTGATGCAATGCGTAATACACAGGGCCTTGTTTCTGTTTCAAAAACATGGGAACGGAACAAGCGTGTATTTGATCTCGAAATAGATGAACAACGTTCTGCCCTTTATGGTATAAATAATGCTGAAATAATACGTCAACTTCAAATTTATATACGTGGTGCGAAAGTTGCATCCTTTGGTCTACAAAACAGTAATGACTTTGGTATTCGTATTTGGATTAATGAAGCAAAACGTAACGATGTAAGAACGCTAAGTTCCATATTGCTGACGACACCAAAAGGAAAAATTCCACTCTCGGCTGTAGCAAAGGTGACAATATTGACAGAACCTTCACTTATTACGCGCGAAGGTTTGAACTACACCCTGAATGTCTATGGGTTTAGAGAGAAAGCAGCTATTTCACATATCATGGAAAATTTTGAAAAGGCTTCGAAAGAGATTATCCTACCTGCTTCTGTCACAATGGAACAAACAGGTGATATAAAACAGTTTAAAAGTTCTGCAGAACGGATGATTGGAGCAATCGCCTTTGCTCTAGTACTGATCTTTTTTACACTAATTACACTTTTTAATTCAATAAAAATTTCTCTGATGATCTTAGTCTCTATTCCATTAACAATCATTGGTGCTTCATGGATGATGTTGCTTATGTATTATCATACCTCCATGCCGGCGATGATGGGCTTTATCTTGTTATCAGGTATTATTGTCAATAACGCAATTCTACTTATCCACTTTGCAATGGAGAAGATGCAGACTGGCATGTCTAAACGCGAAGCGATGTTTGAAAGTATCCGAATTCGTACTAGGCCTGTCCTTATGACAGCATTAGCTGTTTCTGTAGGAATGTTACCCGTAGCTATGGGTTCAGCAATCGGTCTCGAACGTCTTGCACCTTTAGGTGCTGTTGCTATCGGCGGACTGTTAGTTGGTACATTTTTAACACTTTTATTTATTCCTCTTGTTTTTATCTGGACCGTACGTGAAGATGAATTAAAAGAAGAAGAGTTCTAGAACCATTCTATGTCATCATTAAAATCGATACCATAGATTTATTACTGTTCCTCAATTGAAGAAGTTAGATCATTGGAATCGATGAATTGACAGTAATGACCTTTTTCTTTTCAATCTTCAACACCTTGTCACAGTAAGGTAACATCTGCTCATCATGCGTCACCATAATGATGGCAACATTCTGTTCTATAGCAATTTTTTTAAGCATCTGTACTACACTGACTGAACGTTCAAAATCAAGTGCTGCCGTCGGTTCATCCGCTAAAATAATTTCCGGCTCATTCGCAAGTGCACGAGCAATTGCAACACGTTGATTTTGACCCCCAGAAAGCTGAGACGGCATGAAATTAGCCTTATCTGCAATATCAAAATAGGTCAACAACTCCATAGCTTTAGCCTCTGCCCGTTCTTTTGAGAGACCATTTGTTTGTGGCAGTAGAGTCACATTATCTATAACATTGATAAAAGGAATCAAATAGTGCGCTTGAAAAATAAAACCGATCTTTTCACGGCGAATACGACGTGTGTCGTTTCGAATCCATTGATCATGATACACTTCTTCAGTTCCAAGCCATATTCTTCCTGAGGTAGGTTCAAGTACGCAGCCGATCATCATCAGCAGGGTGGTTTTACCAGCACCGCTAGGGGCAACAAGAGCAATAAGCTCGCCCTTGTTGACAAGGAAGGAGGCGCCATCAATGACATTAACAAGACTCTCCCCTTTACCAAACCTTTTGACCAAATTCTCGATACGAATTCCTTGTCTATCCATATTAGCCTCCTATTGCTGCAGCTGGATCCGCATGAATAACCTTTCGAACTCCCACAAATGAAGAGAGAATGGAAGCCACTATGACAACACCAAATAGTACCCAGGCATCCGGAATCTCCAACACTACTCGTTTCGGAAAGTTGTCAGCGATAAGATGAGAAAAAACATTACCAAAGATAAAGGCCAAAAAACCAAGTATGATAGTCTCCTGAACGATCATTTTGATAATCATGCTGTTAGGTATTCCTATGAGTTTCATAATTGAGATCTCTTTGATCTTTTCAAGTGTCATCGTGTAAATGATAAGTGCAATGATGATGGTTGACACAACGACCAATATTGCTGTAAATAGTCCGATCTGTTTTGATGAACGTTCAATAAGGTTCTTTGTTAAAATCATCTTCTGCTCTGTTCTGGTATATACACTTTTATGTTTCCATTGTCTTATTTCTTCTGCTACAGAGTCAACGTTATAACCCGGCTTAAGTGTAGCAACAACTGCGTTGACCATTTTGATATTCTCGCCGTTCAATATACCACGTGCCCGGTCGCTTCGGATTCTAGCGTTTGAATAAAGGAATTGTAGCCGCTGCGCATCTTTAAGACTGATATAGACCAATAAATCACCGCCAGATGAAACTGTCCCTTTGGTAATACCAACAACATGGTAAATATCATTGCCCAGTCTGATACTATCATCAAGTTTGAATCTTGTTTCCTCTGATACGACGATCTGGTAATGGTCTCTATCCAGCGTTTTACCATTTATCAGACGCTCTGGATTAATTGGATCAATAGTTCCATACGGATCAAAACCTACGGCCATCACCCGAATTGATTTGTTTACATGAGGCAATTGAAGGTTTTGAAAAGTCAGTGCTTCGCTCTTATCAATACCTGCAATGACTTGCATTGTATCTTTAATATCTTCATGCACTCTCGATGCTTCTGCAAATGGGCCCAATGTACCCTCCTGTACAATCCAGAGGTCAGCGTTAATGTCTTTGAGAAGTATCTCAGCATCCACCATCATCCCCCGGTAAACACCGATCATAATAAGAACGAGTCCCAACAGCATCCCGACCCCCATAGCTGTGACAAGAAATTTGCCCAAGGTATGTGCAATATCTTTTTGTGCCAGATTGATCATTGGTAGACTCTCATCCCTTCTGATAGCGGTTTTTTATTGGCATCAGGGACGATTAATCGACTTACTAAAGGAAGACCTTCTGCAACTCCAACCCCATCTTCGCCTCGAGCAGTTATATTCAGCGGTTGAAAATGTGCACGCCCTTCTTTGAGTACCCAGACACCTGTTAACCCGTTTTGTTGACGTAACAGTGAGTGAGGTACTTTAACGATAGCATCTATCGTCTCAGTAATTATCGAAACCTCGGCTTGCTCATTGATGTAAAAAGGAATCGGAAGTACATCGAATGCCACATCCACTTCTCGCTCTTTAGTCACTGCATCACTCATGGTCGCGATACGTGCTACATGACCAGATAGAGACACACCATCACGCGAGCGAAGGGTAATAAAGGCGGTATTACCTATCGCAACTTTGCCACTGATGCGTTCATCAATATAGGCTTTAACCCAAACCGTCTTAGGATCAACGATGCGAACGATGGGCTGTGATACCTGAAGTGTTTGGGCCACCTCCGCATCCTTTGCAATAACAAAACCGTCTATCGGAGCATATATCTTGAAACGCGACAATTTCTCTTTAAAACTGTCTACACTCTTTTCTGCCCGTGCAATTTCGCTCTTGCTAGAGTCAACATTTGCCAATGTTGCAGCGATCTGAGCATCAATACTTTGCATATCAGCCTTCGCTTTATCATATTCGGCTTGTGCCGCGTACCCCTGCTTCTGAAGTCTTTCATAGCGTTCATAAGTCACACGAATCAATCGTTTTTGTGCATTCAAGCTCTCTAGCTCTTTTTGTAGTGCCAGTAATCCGTAACGTGCTTTTGTAGCTGAAATTCGTGATTCTGCATACAGATGCGGCATATCCACCGGGTCAACAGTAGCCAAAAGATCACCTTTTTTTACCCAGCACCCCTGATCGGTCTCTACTGTCAATATTTTTCCACCCGTTTGTGAACTGACAGGATAAATCTCTTTCGCATTTACTTCTCCAATACCGAAGACCTTGACATCAAGCTTTCCCACAGTAGGATGAATTGTCCTGAAAGTGCTCTTAGGCAGATAGACTTTAAAATAAAAGAACGCTCCGCCCAAAACAACGACTAATAAAATTATCATATATGTTGCCCCATTTTTGTAGAGACTATTAAGACGTTTGCTCAATTCTGTCATAACATTTATCATTCTTCTTTTCCTATAAGATATTCAAGATTGTTTACTGCTACCTTTCGGCCATACAGTGCCTCGAGCAAACCTAGCTCTGCATTCAAGTAAAGTGCCGTGGCATCAAGCACTTCAATATAGGTGGAGAGCCCTTCTTTATAACGGGCTTCGAGCACCTTTCGTGTCGCTTCGGCCGAATTTAACTGTGCCTGTTTTGCTTCAATACTTTTTTCATAGCGCTTCAGATCAATAAGCAGCGCGTTAAGTTCTTCACGCAGGGCAATGATCCTGGAGGACCTCTGTTCTCTTGCGACATCTATACCGATTCGAGCACGCTGCGCCTCTGCTCCGATACGTCCGCCTGAATAAAGCGGAATCGTCAATAGTACCCCGACCGAACTGGTGTCATAACGGTTCAATGTGTCCTGATAGGTATATGAAGCAAACGCATCTATAGATCCATAATGGCTTGCTTGGGCTGCACGGTACTGTAGTTTGTTCTTATCAATACTCTGCGAAGCGATCTTAATCTGCAAATTGTTCGCGAGCATCGCATCTTGCAATATAGGATTGCTCTCTATCCTAGGTATGCCATGTTTTATCACATCAGATTCGAGTTCAACATCTTCCGGTATCGGTGCATCTATATATAGAGCCATCGTAGTACGTGTCTTATCCAGCGAAGCTTGTGCGATGCCAAGATTATCTTTTGCCAGAAAATAAGCTGCAAGAAAACGGCTGGCGTCAGCCTCTGTCCTGAGACCTTGTACAACCAGTGCATTTGCCTGAGCATACAATGCTTGTTTGGCTTCCATATCTTTACGTCTGACTACAACAGCCTCTCTCTGAACCACCATCAGCGCATAAAGAGATTGAACCTTGTAGACCATCGCAGCCTTCGCATCGTTAAAAGATAGTTCTGCAATCTTCTGTTCATTTTGTTCGGCTTTCACCAGTGAGGTTGTTTTGGAAAAATCCCATACTTTCTGTTGCACTATAGCTCCAGCAGACCAACCATCATTATCAATGGTCTGGAATTGCCCATTTTGCGGCATGACATAGGTACGAAACGGATCATACTCTCCTATCAGGGTCATCTGAGGAAAATAGTTAGCGCGTGATGCCTCGTAGCTCTTTTCACTTTGTGCCACTTTTAACATAAATATCTTGATATCGGGATGGTTCGAGAGTGTTTGTTCCACACACTGCTGCATAGTAAGCATCTGCCCCATTAAAGGCAATGAAAGTAGAAAAGATATAAGTATGTTTCTTTTCATGTTGACCTCTTGACATAATATGTGCATCTATGTAAATATCTTAGAACTTTCGTATAAACGCAACGTTAAGAAAAAACATATCACCTGTTACGCAATAGCCGATTTAACGTTCGATTAATATGGAAAGTCTAAGATACCTTCATGAGAAATCCCGATAACACTGAATACAATAAGTCACTGTTAACCTGGAATATTCGTTTCTCTTTGCATTCAATTTATCGACTTTTTATTTGTTTATTATTCTTGGTCACGCCACTTAAAAGTGACACGATCTCCATTTTATTTGAAAATGATCTATTTGCCGGAACAGATAAGCACTACACAAACGGCGTACGCATTGGATGGCTGGATGACTCACTGCATAAAGATGAACAAATCAACTATTCTCAGCTTATGTATAAAACAATTGACGCCATTCCTTATTTGTATTTAGATCCACACAAAAAACACAATGCAGGTTTTAGTCTCTATCAAATGATGTTCACTCCCCAAGATATTACAGCTACCGAAGCGAATTACGATGATATCCCGTATACCGGGCATCTTATATTTTCATTTTTCTTATTTGAATATGATTCCAATAGCTATGACGAATATAAACTTCAATTTGGAATCGTCGGTCCACTTTCTGGTGCAGCTAACGTACAAAAATTTTTCCATCGATTAACACACAGCACTCAACCTCAAGGATGGGACACCCAACTTGGCAACCACCTTACGGCAGGTATCACTTACGATCATGGCACCAGGCTATGGCAAAAAGAAATTGGATATGGTCTCTCTTCAGATTTTATTGGAAGTTACGGGATACAACTTGGAAACTTTTACACTGGTGCAGCCGCAAGAGGTGTCTGGCGAGTAGGCAATAATTACCCAGATAACTTCAATGCATTTTACTCTGATGTAATAGGCGATAGTGCTCTTTTGGGGCTTCAGGAGAGTTCTGAGGAGTTTGGCTGGTCAGTCAACCTTGGTCTTACACTTAACGGGATTGCATATTTTTACGTGACTGATGCCGATACCGATTACAACATCCAGAGAAAACCCTATTTAGGCGATGCACTTCTTTCGTTGAGCTTTTACTTTCAAGATTTTGAACTCTCGCTTACTAAGCAAATAAAATTTTCATTATCTAATCCTTCGGATAATACACTTTCATATGGTGCGGCATCATTGTTATGGAAGTTCTAATTCTCCTTTATCTCCGTAGTTTGACATTTTTTTCTTGATCTTTTGAGACTATATCAGACATATCAACTCTTACTAAAATGTAAGGCTATAAGCTTTTCAAGTACTTCCAAAACATCCTCCTCATCACTAAGGGATGATACTATTGAATGCATACACGCTTGATAAGGGTCAAATCCTTTTGCAATCAATTTCCCGGCATAAATGAGAAGTCTTGTCGATACTGCTTCTTGAATGTCGCTATCGCTGAGTTGGCGTATCTCAGCAGCAATATCGACGAGTTTTTGAGCACTCTTGCTATCGACACTGCTCTCTTGGATGAGTATCTCTTTTTCAATCTCAGCTTCCGGATAGTCAAAACTCAGCGACAAGAATCGCTGTTTTGTGCTCGGCTTCATACCCTTTAATATATTTTGATACCCTGGGTTATATGATACCACCAGCATAAAATCTGGATGTGCTTGTATCACTTCACCTGTTCTATCGATCGGTAAGACTCTACGATAATCTGCTAGAGAGTGCAACACAACAGTCGTGTCTTTTCGCGCTTCTATAATTTCGTCAAGATAGCAAATACCTCCATTCCTTACTGCCTTCGTCAGCGGTCCATCCTGCCAATAGGTGCCATTTTCATCGATGAGATGACGACCAACCAGATCAGCAGCACTCAAATCATCATGGCAGACAACCGTGTAAACTTCCCGTCCTAATTCATCGCCCATCGTTTCAATAAATCGTGTTTTTCCACATCCAGTCGGACCTTTTATAAGAATAGGCAAATTCATTCCGGCAGCCGCCTTAAATAGTTCGACTTCATTGGATTGGGGTAAATAGTAAGTTTTGGACATTTCTTTTCCTTTATTGTGTTAAGTTCATATATATTTGCGGTAAAACTTTTGGCAGTTTTTTAGCATCGCGGATAACGGCAAAAGAGTTGGCCCCAAAGAGATAGGGAAGATACTCTTTTGCATCGAGGTCAATAGTGATACAAAAGGGTGTTATCCCTTTTTCTTTAACCTCTTGGATCGCTTTTTTGGTGTCTTCTATGCCATATCGCCCATCATATCTATCCACATCATTGGGTTTGCCATCGCTTAGAATAATCAGCAGTTTGTTCCGGCTTTGCTGTTTTTCTAAAATCTTACCGCTCTCACGTATGGCTGCACCCATGCGGGTATAATATCCCGGTTTAACGGCATCAATACGACCGCGAATTTCATCAGTGTATTTCTGTTTAAAGTTTTTGATGATATTAAAGTTTACTTTTGTGTTTTTAATCGATGAAAAGGTATAGATCGCGAATCTGTCCTGAAGCCTCTGCAGTGACTCTGAAAAGACCATCAAAGCATCTTTTATCATGTCTATGACCCGAATTTCCTGTGTTATCCCGGCTTCGGTGGAGAGTGAAACATCCGCCAGGATCAACGTTGAGATATCTCTTGTTTTTCTCTCGAAGGTTTCAAAAAACCTTTGTGGATGGTTTGAACGATTTTGATGTCCTTTATAATCGATCCAGGTATCAATATTGATCTCATCACCGTAAGGCAGGTTGTCTTTTTTAATCCTGTCAAGTTCCATCAGGTCGAGTTCGTTTTGAATACGACGCATCATTTTTTGAAGTCGCTTTGGTAAGGCAACAGCTTGTACATTGATCGGAATGGACGGTTTTATACACACATAATTTTTCAGGTATTTTTCTTTTTTATAATCCCATTCATCTATCATGTGCCCTTTTCCGAGCGGATATTGTTCTACGCTATTTGCAGAGATATCCAAGTCCATTTTAATTCTTGCGGAGAGATTGGCATCTTTTTGTCCAAGTGTTATTTCATCTAGATCTTCAGCATGGTAAAGTGCATCTTCATCAAAACTGTCATTCTCCTGCCTGTCGACATTGACATGTTCCATAAGACTCATAAGCGACTCAGGCAAAAAAAGTAAAAAACCATCTGTCTCTTTTTTGTCATCGATCTGTTGTGATCTTTTCTTCATTTTTAAAATTTCTGTTTTATGTTGCTCATCCTGTTCTCTTCCTGGTTCCTCTTCATCATCAAGATCGGGGGATTTGTTTCTGCATGATAAAGATGGATAGACCCAAAGAGGCGTTGGATAATTATGATTTATTGGATTTTCGTCAAAAGAGTCAATAGATGATAATTTAAAATAATGGTCACTCAAAAAAACTTGAGCATAATCATAAAACTCTCTGAATCCTTTGTACTTGTTTGTCAGAACGTTTATGCCTTTTTTATTTTCATTTGTAATGTTGTCACTATTGATATTGACATTCGCGAGCATTGCAATAAGCCAGAAATAATGCATTTCATTATATTTCTTATCAGGGAAGTATGATAGTGAAGGGGGAAGGTAGATACCTTTTTCATCTTGCCAGGCAAGGAAAAAAGTTTGACCTGTCCCCGAAATAATCTCAAGTAATGTTCTTGATGTCTTCATCGATCGTTTGTCGGTAGTGTGCAGTTCTTTTCCTTTATCACCTCCTAGGAGATGATAAAATAGTTTTAATGCCTTCGCTTTATGATTGAAATCGACTTGTTCATGTTCAAAAGCATGAGATGCTTTTTTGGTGACATAATGGTCCCAAAACTTACCGACTTTTTCATCCATTATGCAGCTACTTTCTCTTCTTTAACAAAAAAGCTATAAAAATAGGTAAGCAGACCGGCAAAAACCATAAGCCCAAATGCTAGACGAATACCATACACCATAGAGATCTCTGCCTGTGTCTCCATAAAGCTAAGTGCTTCAGAGGAGCTAGGTAACCTTTGTAAAACGATTTGAATAACACCTGCAACCGTAAGGGCTAAAGTCAGTCCAATCATGCCGATAACCATCAACCAGAAGCTAATGCGTTCTACCTTTTGTGCTTTTGGTCCGTTACCGTGTAGACGTCCACGGAGAATAGGCATTGCATACGATATCAATGTAAAACAGATCATGACATAGGCACCAAAAAAGGACAGGTGTCCATGTGCAGCTGTTAATTGTGTTCCGTGGGTATAGAAATTAACAGGTGCAAGGGTATGCATAAAACCCCAGACGCCAGCACCTAAAAAGCCTACTACAGCAGTGCCTTTGGCCCAGGTCAATGCCATTTTGTTGTCATGTTGTATACGACGGTTTTTGGCCATATTGTATGCGAAAAGAATCATCAGGAAAAATGGAATAGGCTCTGCAGCAGATGCAATTGAACCGATCCATAGCCAGTAGCCAGGGGTTCCTATGAAGAAAAAGTGATGTCCTGTTCCTGCCAGTCCCGAGATTAGCGTCATTGCAATAATCAAGTAGAGCCATTTGTCAATATGCTCACGATCAACACCTGTCGTTTTAATCAGGACAAATGCCAAAAGAGCCCCCAAGATCAGTTCCCATGTGGCTTCGACCCATAAATGGACTACAAACCACCAGAAAAACTTATCCATAACGAGGTTGTCAGGTACGTAAAAGGCAAACAGAAAGAAAAATGCCAAGCCGAAAAGACCCGTTAATAAAATCGTAGAGATAACTGTTTTTCGACCTTTTAATACGGTCATCGTCGTGTTTAAAATATACGATAACACAACAAGAACAATACCTATTTTTGTAATTGTCGGCTGTTCTAAAAACTCGCGGCCCATAGTAGGCCACAACTCGTTAAAAGTAATCTCTGCCAATGTTGAATACGGTACAAAAAGATAACCAAGTATTGTCGCTACGCCGGCTGCGGCAAATACCCAAAAGGTAATTTTAGCGAGCAGGGGGCTCCATAGTTCTCTTTCGCTCTCCTCAGGTATTAGATAATAAGTAGCACCCATGAATCCAAATAGTAAGAGAACTATGAGTAAATTAATGTGTACCATACGAAGTACATTGAACGGAATTGCCGGGAATAAAAAGTCGCCGTAAAGGTACTGTATTCCCATAGCAATGCCAAAAAGAATTTCTCCTACCAGAAGAATTAATGCAAAAATAAAATATGGTTTTGCGACCATTTGCGATTGATATCTCATATGTTTTCCTTATCCTTGAGTATTTGGTGGCCATTCTTGGTTATTCACTCTCGATGACCAGATTAAAAAGTCTGCTAGATTGTTTATTTGTACGGGGCTCAAGTGAAATTGAGGCATTTTCCTTCTGTTAGGGGTGTCTAATGGCTGAGCCGCCATCCATCCTAATAGATACGTTTTAAATACTTTTTCATCTCCTCCAGCTATACGTTCAAATACATTTCCAAGCTCGGGGGCATAATATGCGCCTTCTCCAAGTAAGGTATGACAGCCGATACAATCATTGTCTTCCCATACTTTTTTACCGAGAGCAACTGATTCAGTAAGCTTCTCTTCATGGCTTAATTTTGGTATTTGTTGAACTGTATCAAACGTCAGTCCTACAAATACCAAAATTGCAAATACGCCTCCACCAAAATAGATGTTTTTAGCCATATTTTTAGTTATACGCTCAGCCATTGTAACTCCTGTTATTAAAATCTACCTGCTAGTAGTTATTGAAATGGTATCAACTTAAATTTAAATCTACCTTTAAGTAGATAATAAAGATTTTTTGATTACACTTAGAGGAACAATTGAAGTGTAAAGGTCTGAAATGCAACTACAAAACACATCCCAATACGCTATAAGAATTTTAATTTATCTGGCAAATCAAAATAAAGATTGTCTAAGCACCTCGCCAGAGCTATCTAAGACCTTGGATATTCCTTATAAATTTTTGACAAAGATCATGGGGAACCTTGTAAAAGCTGGATTCGTCAAATCTATAAAAGGAAGAGAAGGTGGATACGCTTTAGAGAGTTCTGCATTAGAACTACCAATATCATCTGTCTTAGATACCTTTAATGATTCTTTACACGACGAACAATGTATCTTAGGAGCAGGCTACTGTGATAATATCAATAAATGTGCTTTGCATGATCAATGGATGGCTCCAAAACATTTGATACAAATTATGTTTAAAGAAACTACTCTCGAAGATCTTTTGGGTAAAGGTAACAAAAAATAGCTCTGTGCTTGCAAATTAATATCGAATTTTAATCCATACATTTTAAGGAGCTATAGTTATTATGAAATCTAAATTATTAATGTATTTTCAAAGAATGAAAGGTGGAAAGAAACATCATCCAAAAAGGTCATTTTCTAAAGTTATTTGGTCCTGGTTAGGAGCCTTTATCGGGATATATTCTATTTCAATTGTAAATAAAATTATTGATACTAACCACACTGATGCGTTATTTTTATTGGGATCATTTGGTGCTTCTGCAGTTTTAATATATGCAGCTCCACAAGCTGAATTCTCTCAACCTCGTAATTTTTTAGGAGGTCATATTCTCTCCACTATAGTAGGCATAACTATTTATAAATTTTTACCTTTTGATATTCCTACTTTAAGTGCTATCGCAGTATCTTTATCTATAGTTGTTATGTATTTAACAAACACTCTTCACCCACCTGGAGGGGCAACTGCATTAGTAGCTATTGTGGGAAGTCCGCAAACACATAAACTCGGATACTTGTTCGTTATCACACCTGTATTGCTCGATTCAATAATATTACTTATCATTGGTTTGATAATTAATAATATATCTGGAAACCCAAAAAGACACTATCCAAGTTATTGGTTCTAAACTTTAAAGATCAGAAGTTTTTAACTACTATCACTTCTGTAGGCAAACAGACATTTCTTTACTATGAAAATGTCATTTTCAAGAAGCCATACTGGAAGTAGACAGTTGTCCTCGTGCCCATGGTTTCCGTTTACACACATTCTAGAGTTAAATCGTATAGCAGACTTTTCGCATTATCAAACTTTTTTGTATCTGACATCGTGATTTTTGATTAAGGCTTTGCGGCATCTACAGTTAGGAGATTGCAGAGACTAAAGCCGAAGCAGTGAGAGAGCAGTCCCGCATCGAGAGACTTCGATGCGGTGTTCAGTTGAAGGGCGATAGGTCTTTCTACACTCCATCAATCTTTTTCTATCAGAGGTGGAGTTCAATGCCTGGGATTTAGTTTTCAGAGATTTTCTTGTTAACTCGTATGACAACCATTAGCACAATAATAGCACCCATTTATTCTATGTTCTGGCCATTGTCGTTTAGCATATGCCACTGCTTCATGACAAGAATTATGATAACCTAGATCAATCTGGTTTTCACTCTTTGGCATATGAGTACAACCTGTTGTTGCATTATGAACCTCATGATCTCCATTAGACTGTGAATTCTTATTAATAATAAATCTTGGCATTTGTTCATCCTAAATTATTGTTCGTTTTTGAATCAGGATTGCTTACAGGAGTTTTTACCCCATTAACAGTCCGAACATGATAGTTTGAGTAATTGCCACTTTCAATTTGACGTACGAATTGATTTCTTGTCATATCTGCACCACTGTAGTTATCGTGGAATTTTTGGTTTCTACCAGTGTCACTCTCATAAGTAACACTTACCCGTTTTCTTGCCATTTCTAGCTCCTTTTCTTTATCAAAAAAGTGTAAATTCACAATAATTCTTAATGCCTATATAAGTGTAAACTTACTAGAATGACAGTCACCAAAAAGTCATTTAAGTTTTACTATGAATTAAGTTTAACTATTTCTAGTAGACCTTATCTGATTTCTATGAAATCATTTCCCCTCACAATATTCCGATTTAAAATACTGCGACGCCATAAGCTATAAAAAAGTTTTTATAACTCTAGGGAGATTCTACCTTTTTTGGAATTCTTTTGTCAAGCAGTATTACCAAACTTGTGCAAAAATGGAGTACTAAATAATAATTAATACTCCACAAGTGCAAAAGAGTAGTAATTCTCTTGTTTTTTTTATATCATTATCATTAAGGAAAAGGACGTAGAAAATGAATGAAAGAACAATTGAAATTTATAAAGCATTATATGGAAGCATAGAATGTACTAAAGAAAATTTAACAAACTATTTAAACCTCTCAAGCGTTAAGACTGTTGAAAACAATATCAAAGAAATAGAAGATATTGAATATGACATAACAATCAGAAAATATCGTTTTAAAAACCTACTACCAGAATACATTCCTAATGAAGTTTTTTTTGATACCTTTAAAGACTCAATCACAAATAAATTGATGAAAAATGACTTTGCTTTACTTGAAAAACATATTTCCTCAATTAACACGAAGTCTATGATTCACACTTCCGAGTTATCCAATTTAGCAAAAAAAATTATAATGTTCAAAAATGCGATAAAAAATAATTGTATTTTAAAAGTCAGCTACAAAAAAAATGATGACACCACAGAAGAAAAATTTATTCAACCTAATACAATTTATTCAAATGGATTTACCTACTATTGTTTTGTTACGTATGACAAACGAAATAAAGAAAAGGCAGGTGAACAAAGGACTTTCGCCTTTAATGGGATTCTAGATATTGAGGCTGTTGAATATACAAATAATTTTCCTTTCTCAAAAGAACAAAAAGGAAATGCATTTGGCTCTTTTAAAAAAGACAGGTTTGTTGTTTTACATTTGAATCAAAAAGTGGCACATTTTTTTAAACGTGAAAACCTTTTTAGTGATGATGCTTTTGAGCTAATAGACGAAGAATCAAATGGTTCTCTTACTGTTAAGATGTACTACAACATAGATTTTGAAATTGAAAGAATCGTTCAACAATGGATGCCAAACATTACAATTCAAAATAACCTAGAATTAAAAAATAAAGTTTATAAAAAAATCAATGATAATTTAGCTCAATTATTACATAGTTGACTGGAAAATGGCACCTGTCCCATTGTCAGACTCTAATTCAATGTTCCTCGCTTTGTTTCCGGCGCCTTTTTTCAATCACTTCAAGCCCTCGCGGTCGAGGCCTCTTTAACTCGGAACCTTCCACCTTTTGATGTTTTTCCGATTCGTCAAGCTTTAGCAGATCATCCCACTCATCCCGATACAGGCTCCATGATGCTTGTGAAGCCAGATAGATAGCCTTTATGTTCTCGGCGGTTATCTCATCGAAGAGTAGCAGCTTTTCATAATCCTCAGCATCACACTCTTTGAAAAACTTCTCAATGACTATCTTCTCATTGATATTCTTGTTTTCATAATCTCCGCTGCTAAAGATACCTATGATCTCCGGGAGGGAGAATTTTACATTACTGTTTCGGTTAACGATGTGCTGTAATCGGTGATATTTAGGTTTATTATTCATCCGTCACTTTCTCACGATAATTAGTCAATTTCATTACAGCCAACGCTACCTCTTGCAGTAAATACACTTTTTACTCCCAGACAATAAGTCTAACACTAAATTGCTTTATCACTCAACATTAAATCATCTGCACAGTTAAATCATGATCCATTAAACTACACTACAATATACTCTCTTACAAACTTTCGAAGGCACTAGGAGAACTATGGATAATTACCACAAGCTGAGGACTCTTCCAAATGATGCCATTCATAGAGTTATTTGGTGGTATGGGCCAGTAATTAAGAACCCATTCTCGTCTGACGTTCCTCTCGTAGAGGTTCTTACAAGAACGATATTCGAGGACAACAAACTCTCGGAACAGGCGTATACACATAGAGCGCCCGTATCTGAACTTGATATAGTGAAAATTGGCTCCATATGGAAGGGGCGACAACGACTGGATGAATACTTTGGAACATATCAATCGCAACAGTTCTCCTTTGACTTTACGTTGCATGAACCTGAATCAGTTCGTTTCAATGATCATAAACCTGGATCAAACCAATGGCAGATCCCACCATATCTCTATAATCTTGGAAATATCCCTCAAGCATACAAATACCATTTTTTTAATTCAACATTGACCAAACTCACAACCGACAGTGGCACTGTAGTGTTAATCCCATCTCTTGAGTTTCTTACGGGAGCTGTATCGCCTGCCCATAAGCAAATACGATACAAGCTTTTGCAATACCCTCTTGATGAATTAACAGAAATGTATTTCAAGTCAGCTAACATCGAAGACGGCAATTACGTTGTAAAAATGAAAGAGGGTCATTTTGATGAGAACATTAATCTGCTTTCTTACCTCCGTCTTAACAACATGACACGCAAGCGACTCAGCCGTTTGTGGACATCTATTGAAAAAACAAGACTTATGCGTAACGGGAGGCCCTACGAAGACAGATACCCTGAAGTGCTCCCGTACCACCCAACAACGATGTCCTTAGCCGGCGATGGTATATGGATTGACAACAATACGTTTCTTTTGTTTAGAATAACTGGTGTTTCCCAACCTCACGACTTTCATATTACACATCTTAAAACCACGTATGATGCAAAAGAACCTCAGGAGAATGGCAAAGAAGATCCTGAGAAGTATATCCCCTCTTCTAAAGATTTTGATCCAGGAGATGAGGAGATCACACCAGAAAACAATCCGCACCGAAGCGCAGGCTCCACCCATATTAGATCTGGAGTAACTATTATCGGGTTGCCTGCTCAAATTACTGTTAAAGAAGAGCGCAAAGAGATACAAAGCGCACATCGATCCCAGCCTGAGGAAGAGCAGGAAATATCAGGCCTATCATCAGGAGATCCGAACAATAGAGAAGAGTCCAAAGGAACCGCTGGACTTAGACAGAACAGCTTGGAAGATACGCCTCCTAAAGGTCTCTCCCAGGGCCTGCTAAAAGAAACCATCGAGGCTCTGACGAACTTAGTTAAAGCTGGTGATTCGGAAGTTCAAAACTTCTATTATATCGGGAATAAAGCTCAGGAATCTCCGAATCTAATATTTTGCAGTGTTCACAGGGTACAGCTCTCACGTGATTATACTGGACGCTGGCATATTGCTAAAAAAGTAGATCGCGAAGGGATGCCTCCAAAATATATTTTGCGAAAGTTTTTAGTTGCAAAAATTGAATTAACTAATAGTGCCAATGCTTACTTGGTTGAAATTGAACGAAAATCTCAAAGCGAATCCTTTTCAGGTCTTTTATTCAGCAATGGAACAGAGGACCTTACAGAGGACGACTTAAAAACACTACTGATCTCTATTACAGAGAACAAGGGAAGATATACCACAATGATTAAGGTTGGTGATCATACGGTTCAATCTACCTTGGAGCTCCCTGTTTTAAAGTTTATTACCTTTAAGCATTTGGAAATGGCTAAAACATTAAAAAATGCTATTGGAAA
Organism: Sulfurovum sp.; assembly: GCF_041562805.1. Classification (GTDB taxonomy): domain Bacteria; phylum Campylobacterota; class Campylobacteria; order Campylobacterales; family Sulfurovaceae; genus Sulfurovum. The sequence continues at coordinate 22,258 of NZ_JBFFOH010000011.1, forward strand.
AGCAAAGAGGGAAGGCGTATTTATTTAATGACTACGGTTCAAACTTCTTGAAATTGTGGTGATTGCAGTGTAGCTTAGACTTATTCAGTGAATTGAATAAATATGTGATTTATGCTGTCACATTGCCAAAATCAAACAACAGGAGGATTCTATTGTCTAATAGTACTCTACACGATGAAGGTTGGATAGCATTACCCATTGATGCTAAATTCGAAAGAATGGCTAAGGAAATGCGAGTGCAAAGAGATCAACAGTACGGAAATATTTACGAAGAAACAGCTACAGATGAACGATGGGTTGGCGATCTCGGCGAAAAAGTATTCGATTCATGGTTAAAACATGAAAACATTCAGGCTTTTGAATGGAAAAAGGACAATGCAGCTGGTCAACCTGATTTTATACTTTCTAATGGTATTAAAATTGGCATAAAAACTGTCAAACGAAAAGTACCGCCTAGACAAGATTATACTGCCCAAATAACGGCTAAACATGCTACAGAACCTATCCATTTCTTCTTTTTTATGTCCTACGAAATAGAAAAACAAACAATGTGGTTATTAGGTGGTATTGACCGCGAAAGATTTTTAAAGGAAGCCCGATATTACAGCGCAGGAGAAAAGGTCCATCCAAAGTATGAAATCCGTAAAGGCCATGAGATTTATAATATCGAGATTTTCAAACTTTTAAAACCACATGACTTCTTGCAAAATATTATTAACGTGCCTCCTGTCACACGTCTATAAAGATGACAAAGGATCTCTGCTATCTTGCTCCAACTTGATTAACAAATCAGGTTCTGCCATACACCAAATAAGAGAATCAACTGCGATCCCGGATAATCTTCTTTTTAGAGGGTCTACATTTCGATGTTCAAATACGCTAACAAATGCTATTTGTTCAGGTGGGTAGCCCGCTGTTTCTGTTAAAGCGAGCAATTCTAATTTTCGTCTCTCTGTAATAGGGCCATCAGTGGCTACAATTTCTATGAAAACAATAAGAACACGTTCTCTTCCAAGGTCTGCCAGCACTACATCAGGCAATAGTTTTTGCTGATCAATTACAAGTCCAATACTTTTCATCAACTCGTCATCGTCCAAAACTACTTTTTTTGAACTTTCACTAACCCATAGAACAACTGGTTCTAGTAAATGTTTAGTTGCAAACTCTTCAATTACCGCTTTTGTAAGAATTGAGCTCATGCCCGCTGACAATACGCGACTTCCTCCACCTGGAAGGCGAACTTCAACCGCTTCTTGATCAGATACACGCGCATTCATTATGCGAGTACGGGCAAGCTCTGGTGCAGATAGATGGTGTTCTCGCCAATTTTCAGCAGCCTGATCAAATTCATCATCATCTAAAGTAAAAAGATTTGCAAAACTCTCACGCAAAGCATACCTGCCCTTTGAGCTTGTTGTAGGGATACCCTGTCTCATAACAACCGCACCCTTCTCCACAAAACCTTGCCGAAGTGTTTCATCGCGTATTGGTTCACGGGTATTATCCTGGTACCATGTCTCATCTTCTGGCTTATATCCGCGCTTACTGGTATTCACAATATATTGTTTACGATGAACTTCGTCTTGCATACTTGCCGTTGAATCACTCATTCTTGTAATCTGTTTTGGTCCTACCCAAACATCTCTTCCTTCGATGGCGTCTATATACAGCATAACAAAAACAGTTTTTGCCGCCATCTCGCGTACAAGATAATTCCGATCGCTTACACCTTCGAGGAATATTCCCTGAAGTCGTCTTTTTATTTCCCCTATTTCAGGCAGCGGTGCTTGTGCATACATTTATGTACATATCCTTTGCAAGGGCCTCTATTTCATCCCTGGTAAGCGTGGTATTATTGACTAATTCGTCAAATGCTTTGAACCTACTTGGTGCTGGCAAAGGCATATTTTCGAGTTCGTATGCTGATACTGCAGTTGATCCATTAATACAACGAAATACCTGATCAGCGATCTGTGTGTTTAAAAAAGCGGACAATGTTTTAGGAGAAATCTTTGGCGATAAGCCTTTTATTGGTCTAATCATATTAACGTGATTCTCAACACTCACTTTCCCACCATTTTCATCTATAAATGCTTGGGGGAGTGCTGCTGCAACAAGTCGTCTATACTGCTCAATTGAAGATGTGCGTTGCACCAACACACATTCTTGAGCAATTACATTAGGATCATTGCTCTTTGTTGATAAGTACCAGGGTAAGTGGTTTTTACCAGTAGTCTTGAACGCAAATCCTCCAGAACCAGCAGAGTCTATACACTCTGCCCAGACTACGGGAACAGATCCTTTTTTTCGCTTAGGAAACAACTCATCTTTATGCCTATTCCACACCAATGGCCCAGTAGATATTTCATACCCAAGATCAGCTAACTTATGTTGCGTAGTTTTCAGAACAGAGACCGTTTCCACTTGAGTTGAATTGCGTGGTAAATACCATGGCTCATCACTCTTTTTTGGTAGATAATGTTTACCACCATTTACTATGGAACCGATACCGTTTTCTTGAACGTCAAGAAATGAAACCAGCGTTTCTTCGGCAACATTATTTCGTCCATAAACTGCAAGCAATGTTTCCTGAAGAGCATCTGCGAAGACACCATCACGTTTCGATATAAAATCGATTTCAACCGGTGCGGCTTCGGTCAATAAAAGAGATCTAAGAGCCTTGAAATATTGTCCCCCGAGAAAGCTTGTTGGTGTCACATATGCAATAGCACCTCTATCATTTGTCAATCTGAGTGCTAGGTCTGTAAACAAACCGTACAAATTAGCATGACCAAATAGGCTTCTCGCCCATTTTTTTCGTTCTTCTTTTTCAAGCTTGAGCTTGCCATAAGGAGGATTCCCGATAACCAGATCAAATTGATTATAAAGATCTTCAGAGTCTTGTAAACTATTACAAACTCGAACCATTCCGCTAACATCTACTGAGTGAGTTTCTCCGAGTTCTGCTTTCAGTGATGCCTCAACAAAGACTTCCGTCATCCATGCACTGAAGGGGTCTATCTCCAGACCATACAAATGCATTTTTATATGGCAGATTATGTCATTTGGGTCCAGCCCATGTAGGGATTTAACCATTCGTTTGACGATTGGTGCCAAGAATGCTCCCCCTCCGCATGCCGGGTCAATGATTTGGTCTTTTTTCCAATCAGTTCCTGCTTGTTCTGCCATATCTAAAAGCCGTTCGGTCAAAGAGGGAGGAGTGTAAAAGACACCATATTTTGATCGATATTCTTTTGGAAGCATCACCGTGTAAATGGACCCTAAAAGATAAGAAGCCATATCAAGATCCAAAGTGAGAAGTTCATTCCGAATCTCATCGCCCAAGGGATGTCCGATAATTGCTATTGGTGATTGTTGCATAGGGTCATACATGGAAACAAGTATGTCCCCAATGAAAGAGCGCGCAAAGTTTATTTGATCAGACTGACTGGCAGAAAGTTTTCTTGCTTGATTACGTAACTCTATAATTTTTTCTTTAGCCATATCCGTGATTTTACCTTTGAAAACTATTGATTAAACATTATATCATTCACTCTTGCCATCTACTTAGAAAGATGACATTTATTCATATATATTTGAAATTAAAGAAGAAGCACGTGGACTTTTTTAAAAAAGACTTGAAACTGCTTTTTGTTTCCTGAATTCAAAAAACATCTTCGTTATCGGCAAAGTAGTATTTGTTGTCACAACTGCTGCATCGCATTACTTTTTGGCCATCTTTTTCTGTAATAAACATACGCTCAAGGTAAAAACATCTGCAAAACCACCTCCCGTCAACGATATCAATATTTTTTGAGGTGCCAAGTAAAACAGTTTGACATCGCCACTGTAGGAATCAATATCTTTTATGTGTGTATATTAGAACATTTACCTCCCACTCTTCAGAATTAAAACCTTTGATTTAACTTTTATATATGTGATTAATCTTAAATATTTAAGTTATAATTTATATAATACCAAATATAATAAATTATATTTGGTATTATATAAGGTACATTATGCAAACAGCTTATTGCTTTAAAGATAATTTTGAACATTCATTAAACTTACCTGACGCTAATGAAAAAATCATGGGATCTTTACAATGGGGAAAATTTGAAGAATTCTTTACTCCTGCGTATTGGTATGCACAAACCTGGTTCTTTGAACAAAATGATAGTCCTGCATTAAATTACACATTAGGCCGGAGTTTTGAAGAAGAGGTGGTGGCTTGTTTACTTGGGGGTTATGGGATCCCCTCTGAATTAGGAAATGCAAAATTTCGACAGTTTCAACAATCTAAGATTTTTCGTATAAAGGCAATTTCGTATCAAGATATAGAAAAGATTATGACGTCACCAGTTCATCATCATGGAAAAGATAAAAAGTACCGATTCGCCAAACAAAAAGCAAAATATATATATGATGCTTTAGAAAAAATGCGGACAATTAACGAAACTTCCCTCAGTGATCGAGAACTAAGAGACTTCTTATTAACTATAAATGGCATCGGGCCAAAAACAGCCTCTTGGATAGTTCGTAATTATCGCAACAGTGATGATGTGGCAATACTAGATATCCATTTGTACAGAGCAGGTCTTTTGGCTGGATTTTTTGACAAAAATGATAAAGTAGATAAGCATTATTTTAATATGGAAGATAAGTTTTTAGCATTCTGCAACAAGCTAGATATTAAGGCTTCTATCTTAGATGCAGTAATATGGCGCACGATGAAAGAGTTGAATAAATACGCACTAAGCAGACTGTAATATTATAATTTGTATTATTTTTAACAAATAATATTATTTAAGGGAAAACATGTCTGGTGGAGATAGTACAGGAGGAGGTGGAGTAATAGCTCCATCAGAGGATTGCAGTGATATTGTTATTAAAGTTAGACTTAGTTCAGTTAATGCATCTATTTTAAAAACCGTACATATAAAAGATATACTGAAAATTAAAAAAGAAGGTGCTTCGTTAGTTGCAGTTAAAGGTTCTGATATTGTTGGTGCAATAGCTTCAATTGATGTTATTAAATTAAAAAAATGCATTGATGAGGGGTATGAGTACACAGGCTTAGTCGTAGAAAAAGAAGAAGGAAAGTGCATTCTTGTAATCACTCCCAATAATAAGATTTAATATGACAATTGTTGGAAGTACCTATATTGAAACATGTCTATATCCTCACTGGAAAGAATTATACGGTTCAGGCTGGAGAGCCGCATGTGCGCTCATAGACCATTTAAATGATATTAGGTTTTATACTTATTTATCTCAAAAAGATGAAGAGATTTTATCACTTAACCCTGTATACAATGAAGTTGAAAGTGTAAATTTGACTTTTATCAATCAAACAATTACTTTTGAATATTTTCATGGTTTATCAGAACCAAAGATTTTTCCACATCCTTGTTCCATTCAGCAGAATGTGCCTATTGAAGCTGTAGACGATGTAGTATTACGCTATGGTTTTATTGAAGGTGATGCTAAAGTCAAGGGTAAAAAAGTGGTGTATGATCCGCAATCTGCAACGGCACCAAAAGACTTTTACGAAAATGGGTCGGAAGCTGACGAATTAGTAATGGTATTAAATTTTCGTGAAGCAGCGCTACTAAGTGGCTTTAACGAGGTTAGTAAAATAGCGGACACGCTTCTTAAAGGCAATACGATAGCATTAATTTTAAAGCTGGGGCCTTCCGGTGGACAAATAATAACAAAGGGCACAGTTACGAATTATAATGTTTACAAAACCAATTCTGTTTTCCCAATTGGTACTGGTGACATTTTTGCCGCCTTTATTGCATTTTTTTGGGGAAAAGAAGGCCGCGAATTAGAAGAGGCTGCTACCTTAGCATCAAAAGCAGTTGCAGTATATTGTGAGTCACAGACATTACCAATTAAAAGTGGTTTTCAGAATAAAATTTTTACACCTGTACGTGAAGTGTCAAGCGCTCAAAATAAAAAAGTGTATCTAGCCGGCCCATTTTTCACGATGCACCAACGATGGTTAATTGAGGAATCTAGAAATAATTTAAGAGGTTTGGGTTTCGACGTCTTCTCCCCGATTCATGATGTTGGTAAAGGTATTGCGGAAGATGTTGTACCAGCTGACATTAAAGGCATAGAAGATTCAGATATTCTGTTTGCTATTGTTGATGGTTTAGATACAGGGACGATTTTTGAAATCGGATATGCTAAAGCTCTAAACATGGGCGTTATAGTTTATGTTGAAAATGAGACAGAAGAGGATTTGAAAATGCTTGAAGGGACAGGGTGCATTATTGAGCATGATTTTGTTAGTGCTATCTATAAAGCAAAATGGCTTGCTATGGAATCAGAATGAAAGGGATTCTATTATCCGGAGGTCTAGACTCATTAGCTTTAGCATATTGGCAGAAACCTCAAATAGCGTTTACGGTTGATTATGGGCAGAAAGCGGCTGAAGCTGAGATAAGGGCTTCGGCAAAGATTACAAAAGATTTAGGTATACGCCATGTAATCATTACAATTGATGTCACACAAGTTGGTTCAGGTGATTTATTGAATACAACATCATGCCAAACTGCGCCAAAATCTGATTGGTGGCCCTTTAGAAATCAAATGCTGTTAACAACAGTGTGTAGTTATATTATGAGTCATGACATTGCTGTCAAGGAATTATTATTTGCTACGGTGGCAAACGATTCATATCATAAAGATGGCACTAAGAACTTTTTTAGTGCTTTTAATGATCTTTTAGCATGTCAAGAAGGGGATATCCAAATTTTGACTCCAGCTATTAACATGAGCGCTGTAGAACTAATACGTACATCAAAGGTAACTCTTGAAAAACTGAGTTGGGGACATTCTTGTCACAAGTCAAATTATGCATGTGGAGAGTGTAGAGGCTGCTACAAACATCAAAATACATTGGATGAACTTGGTTGGTCACTCACTGAAACTATTAAATAGCCCTTATCCAAAGACTAATTATACATTTGTAGACAGACCTGAGTTTCCATTTGTAAATAAAATAGCTCTACCCAAACCTATTGATCGTAAGATCTCTTACGATCAAGTCATAACATCTCGTCATAGTAAACGAGAATACTTTGGACCGTTGGACTTGACTGAGTTGTCTTCTCTATTATGGGACGTTCTTAAAATAAAAAAAATAGAAGTAGATCATAATGGAACAGTGAGTTGGATACATAGAGGTGCCCCATCTGCAGGAGGCCTGGCATCGGTAGATGCTTTCATTACAAATATCGCTGGCTATAACGACAAATTATTTTTTTATAACCCATATGATCATTCCCTTCAAGAATTGAACGTTACTCCAGCTAAAGTGAAAGAAGTTATTAATGCGTCAAATGAATTAATAGATGTTAGTCATGCAACTTTGTTCATTTATGCTGCGCATGTGACAAATATATTTTCTAAGTATGAAAACCCTGAAAGCTTAATATGGCGAGATGTCGGTGCAATTTATGCCATGATGAACTTATCCTCAGAATCTTTAAATCTTGACTCCTGTAGCCTAGGAACAACTTTCCATCCTCTTTTACCGAAAGTTTTAGGGACGGAGGGATTATTATTTGGTGTTGGTGGGCAGATATTTGGTAAGCGTGAACATGATATTCGGACTATCTGAATGAAAGGACATATATATTGACACCGAATGAAGTCGTTATCCGTGATCCTGCCCTCATTAGAGCTATAGAAAAAGAATTAGAAATGCAACATCTCGATACGATTAATAAAGCCAATACTGAGATCAAACAGATGTTGCAGGAACAGGCAAAAAGGAACAAGCCTAATGACCGATAACAAACTTTTCAGAAGTCTGCTTTTGCTGACAGTACTCTTTACAGGAACACTATATGCCGATGTTAACATATCTACATTCAATATCAAGTGGCTGGGATACTCAAAGGATCGGGACAATACTGGTATCGCCAAGGTGCTTTCTGATGGAAGACGGGATGTGGTCTTTATCCAGGAACTCGTTGCACCACCGGTTCCAGTCAAAGTCTCAGATACAAAAACGATCAAGGCGGATAAAGAGGTCGCTGCGTTCTTTAATGCCATGAAAGCGGAGGGCTATGATTACGTCCTCTCCAGCGAAGATACAGGTACCGGCGACAAGATCCATACTAATTCGGCAGCCACAGAGTGGTTTGTGGCTTTTTATAAAAGCGATAAGCTCTCGCTGGTTGATTCAGGGTTTGTGGCGGATGATCGAAGTAACAATGATAATTACGAACGGGTGCCATATTATTTTACATTCAAAGCCAATGACGGTATGGACTTCACAGTTGTATCAATGCATTTGCAACCAGGGAAAAAACACGCCGATGCCGATCGACGATATCATGAGCTACAGTCACTTGTTTCATGGGTATTCGCCCAGGCGGCCAAAGATCCCGAGAGGGACTACATATTGCTCGGCGATATGAACGTTTACGATTGTGATGTGTTAGACCGACGTCTTGACGACCTCTTTGTCTTAGCCAACAAAGAGTGTCTGAACTCGAACCTGAAGAGGACAGAGCCATATGATCAAGTCTTGTATATCGAGGCGTATACGGATATTTCCGATTATACAGTGATCGATCTATATGAGATCTTCAACATTCCATCATCAACACCAAACAAAGAGGTAATAGCAAAATACAGCGATCACCATCCAGTGTTCTTCACAGTAGTCGGTATGGGAGATGATGATGAATAGACTAAACCTTCAGCTAATCCTTGTTGCAGTCCTAATTGTTTTATTCACCGGGTGCGTCTCAAAAGAATCTGTCAAACTCGTTCAAAACTATGCAAAATCTTCAGCGACGGTACAAGAGAACATACTCGATGTCTATGACGAAAGTATACAGGCCCGTCACAATGCGAAACTTATGACGGCCGCTAAAGACGGGGCTTCTATCAAAGGAGTGGTTCCAGACAAAATCGAGCATTTCGGGCAGTTAACATCCCTTTCGGCATACCATGTACCCTTATTCTGCATGAATATTCCTTATCTCCTTTCTCTCAAAGTCGATATCCGCGCCTGAATATCTCTATCCAACTGTTCCAATCCCTCCCCATTAGGTAAGTACTGTATATATCGAATCGCAGCTACATCAAATGGAATGTCATGCGGTGACTGAGCAATTAAAATGACATCTTTGCCAAGCGTATGCGCAATACCGGCTTCATAAAACACATTTGCATTTCGTCCACTGAGATCGCACACTACAATCGCTGCCTTGCCAAGAAGCAATGCTACATCCTGGATTATATGATCATTAACCCAAATATCATCTGCGCGCTGGCATATCATGCCTAGATCTCGAATTGCTGATTGTAAAGTCTCATAAACCGGATTGTAAGAGACATCAAACGGCATCATTACGGCAACCATATTGTTATCTATGGCAACAAGTGGTATATCAAATACTTTTGGCTTTGGCCTAAGACCAACTTGGTGCTTTAGTAGTACTCGATACAAATCAATATCTTTAATAGACCAATGGTTTCGCGATGACTCTGGAAAAGATCCTCTCGCATTGACCTCTATGCCTAGATCATTTGCAGCAGTCTCGAATAACATTTCATTCGGAATCGGAGGGATATCTGGATCTATAACATATTGTAAGCGATACTCTCTGCCAATAAGCTGTACACTCGTAAGTGTCCCAATGCGAGCTGGCTGATTAGTGCCATCCCAGCTAGTTTCACAGGCAAAAACCGTAGGAAGTTGCATAACCAAAGCAACATCTAATACGCCATCTGCAACATACTTATTTTTTATATGTTCATCAGTATATTCTAAAACTCTGTCCTTGCTCATTACATCATTCGTACTGCCCCAACCGCTGGCCCCTGTGACTAATAAATTGAACAAATCCTCTCCTTCAAATGCCATTCAAGACTATATCTTACTATGATCGACAATACTAGTAATATACATTTTAACAAACTATGCTCTTTGTGCGATGGAAAACGAGTATATTACTTGATATAGTGATAAAATCTGTGAAAATTACTCCAATAAAAGATCTGTTTCTGTTACAATCTTCTGATTGACTTACGATTTTGAACTTTACTTGATTCTGGCTAAATGTTAATAAGGATATAGATGTCTCTGCTTTTTATTGGATATGAAACGGAAAAAGTTGATTTCAGTAGATATGAAAAACATTCACTTATGCCTGAAAGTCACACGCAAATGAAACCTCGTATTGTTGATATGGGCATATTTGCTATTGCTGATAGCGCAATCACTACTTTCCAGGGTGGCAAAACATTATTGACAAACTTCAGAAAGATCTATGATATTGAAGCCAAAGTTTATAAACCTCGTTTTGCCCCTGATGGCATCTTTCAGGGTTATGACAATCTTTACTCCCGACACCCTATACTTGTTGGATTTGCAGGCAACACATTGGTGGCTCAGCATATCCTCAATACAATTAGTGGTCACCTTGAACATCTAGAAATTGGCTGTAAAGAAAGAAGTATTGGACTTCAAGAAATCGAATATATTGTAAATATGCCATGTGAGAGCAATGACTTAAAAAGTAGTTCATTTGCACAATGGGGCGAAGACACATTCCTACCGAAAGACTATGAAGGTTTATTAACTGGTGAATTACTTGCAGGTTTTATTGAGCACTCTATTAATCATGCGCTAGAATCGGCAAAAAAGCACAGGCTCAATGAAGATGAGTTTAAACAAATGAATACAGATCTATTTAGTGGCATATATTGCCCTGTTGACAGGGAACACCAAATCTATATATTTCGGATGAAGCATAAACTGAATGCTGATGGAGTATTAGTTGTCTATACAGAAAAAGAAAAGTTACCGGCCAATGAAATTGCTGTACTTGGGATGAAGAAGGATTTTGAAGAAGAGGCAAAAAGGCTGAATTACAATGCTATTAAAGACGATTTAAGCTCATCAAATGTTCTTGAAGACTATCTACTTAAGTGTATTGAAACGGTATCGAAAAGAGGCTCATTTGAGATTGCCAGACCCGTTGTGCATAAAAAGTTAAATCGCTATAAAATAAGCAAAAAGCATATTGATTGATACGGGAGACATAAAAAAACCTATAAATCAGTACAATTTGTTCTTGTAAACGACATCAGATATTTCTTTTGGAAGATAAAACTTTTTTCCCGCCAACCGGACGTATTGAGTACCATCTTTACTTGTTTTCATCTCTTCTAAGTCTATAAAAACATTATTTGGCATGCCCACCCCATGCAAGCATTCAATTGAAATTTTGAAAAATTTGCTGACATTAGTAAATTCTCTTCTTTCTTCACGTAACTTATCAATCAATTGCTGCTTCAACCGCATGTGACTTTCCTTCGGACCAACCAGTTCTGGAATTTTCCATTCAGGCATTTTAACGGTAGACGAACACTCTTTGTTAATAAAATTAACAAACCCTGTAATGGAGCTTCTCTGTCCAGGGTACTTCCACAAGAAACCATGCAAGACATCGTTTGTCAACTTTTGTTCATCAAAATATTCACAATATTGTACAAACTTAGCTGCCGTTCCCAATGCAAGTCTAATAGATCGGATAGAGCTCTTTCTAACTCCAAGCTTTGAATGCAGATGTCCAGAAAAAGCATCCATTATTGACCGTTGCCAGCTCCCCACTTGAAACCTGTCAAGATAACGCTCGATCATATCTATGTTCGCATATTCTTCTTGAACCCTTTTATCAACACAGATGACGCCAATCTCTTCTAAAAATAGAGTAACAAGCAAAAACTCTCTCGTTTTGGCCACCGTAAACGATCCGACGACCTCTTCATATGATGGGTGTCTACTTAATGATTGTGATAAATTATCAAGCTCAACAAAATAGGGAAGATATCGGCTGATATGCGTTGCCGCAAATAACACAGTCCTTCGCTTTTTAAGCCAGTCGCTAAATGCAGAAAAATACTCCGACATATATGAGGATAAAACTTCTCTCCCAAAAGCAGTCCTTCGCACCAGTGTATTGGTTTGGGCACATTCTTGACATATGCGGCCGGCACCGGCTGGGAAACGTTTACCACATTGACGACATTCCCGGTCCTCTTCAGTAAAACATATTTTACACACCGGCCTATTGTCATTATCATAGCTGTGAGCAGGTCTTTGTTTACGACATCTTGAGCAGACAGGCAACAGTTTGTGATAACAAGAATGGCACAACAGCTTTGAAGTACCATCTTTAAGTGTTCTATTCGAAACCGTATACACTTTCGATTGACATTTTGAACAAGTTTTGTATTCTCTGAAATACTTTGAACATGAGTTGCAGACAGGGCCATTCTCAGTTATCTTACCCGGTGTGTACTCTATCTTTTGACATCTGATACAGGGTTGGTCTTTGACCTGACATATCTTACACACCGGAACTTCCAAATCAATGGAAATCATCCTTTGTTGATTACAGACCCTACATGTCTGGAGTTTAAATAAGCGATCATAACACCTTCGGCAATAGTGTTTTCCATGATAACGATAGTCCCATGTGCTGATTGCCTGATCACAGCCTTCACACATCGTAGTCCTCATAAATATTTCCTGATCTCGTTCATCATTTCTTCAACATGTTCTTTACTCTTAGGCTCGATCTTATTATTTCCATGCCGCACATGTAATCGCGATCTCGCATTATCCGCCAAAGACTCAAAAATATATTTAATCGTCGGAGAATTTTCATAATTAGTATCAAAAAACATTTGCCGTGTCACTTTGCAATCAAGCAGTATTGCAATGATCTCTGCAAGATCATGCTTAAACAACTTTGCGACTATTGACATCAGCACATGTCGACTCTCAACATCAATCATCTCCAAACTCCCAGTAGGATGTTGTATCTTATACTCGGGAACATTCCCTATCAATGCAATAACAACTTTCTGAATAGCTTGGCAATGGTTCATCTTATAAAACATATGTAGGAACACTCTTACTGTGGCAAACAGTTCATCTATTGTTTTATCAAGCACAGGGAACACTAATAAATCGATGATGCCTGTTGTAGTTGCATGGTTCAGCTGCTCTTGCAGCGAAATAGCCTGTCTATCTGCTTGTGTTCTTTCAATTTTCTTTAAATCAAGCCCACACTTTTTACAACTGGTAACATCAGTATTGCGGTAATCAATCAGATGGGGGGAGAAGACTGTATAACAATTTGGGCAATGAAGCTGGAGTAGGATGCCGTGACGGGCACAGGCAACATTCCAGGACAAGCGCCACTGTTTTTTAAAATATACTGGTGATGTTCCTAGGCAATCAGGGCAAAAATGAAGTCCATTAATCCGACTTCTGTTCCTGGTCCCAGTTGGAATCACCCATGTCCATGCAGTCTTTGAGTTTAGATGCTCTTTTTTTGTTATCCGTTCGATCAATGGTTCCAAAGTCATTTGATTTATTTCATCATATGTCATGGAAACAGCCTTACATAACGATAGAGTTTTGTCTTTCGGCAAATATCGATCGACATCCCGAGTCCACACCCTGTAATCAGGCCAGATCCCACCACCCCAGCCTTCCGGATCACTTCCGTTTAGCAACGCACTCCGAATAAGCCATGAGCTTAATATCTCATCCTGAAAGGGTTTGGGTCTAATCGGTATCAAATACAATCTCGCGTGCAGAATGGGTATCTGTTGGTTTGACCCATCGGTGCTTATCGATAATGTCAACGGTAATCTCTTCAACACCATGTTTTATAGCATACGAAGCACACTCTATCAATAAGCGGTGCAAGTCTCCAAGATTTCCCCTTGAAATTGCATACAACAGAGGCGCCTTCTCTTTGCTATCCAGCCGAGATGGATGCTTAAGAGGTAAACGCTTTTCAAAGGCGACCAATAATGCTCTAAAGTTTTTATCCATTTTCCATTTAGGTAGTTTTACAATATCAAATCTGCTTGTATGCTGAGGGTCCGTCACAAGCACCATCGCCGCATCCTGAGTGCCTACGCCTATTATTGGTATCATTAGTTCAACACTTAGTGTTTTAATCGTATCCATCATGATGCGCTGTTTTACGGCTGTTCCTCGCAGTAGATTGTGAATCTCATCTAAGATCAGTATCTTGACATTGCACTCTAACATTAATGAAACTAACTGATGCCTTAGTTTTGCTTTTGGATCCGTCGGCCTGAATGGGACCCAAAATTTATCCAGTATGGCAATGTAGAGATCTTTTTCCTCTGATCCACGCATGATTGCATGCATTACTGGCTTTTGCACACGAGTCATCTCCATGTCATCCTCGATTGTCATATCCGGGTGTAACGCAACAAACCTATGGATGATCGATGTTTTTCCCATATTTGATTCTCCAATGAGTAAAAGCCCTGGCATTCGAGGCTTCTTGGGGCGGTTCATCATTTGGCTGAGCAACTGTATAATCTCTTCACTTCTTGGATAATTAATCCACATATCCTCATAAAGACTCTCTATCCTCTTCTCATCGTTGAACAACATAAGAGGTTTAAATTCATCATGAAGATGATTGTACGATTCATTCATGCATTTCCTTTAATCAAATGTCGGAAGATTATCGTCCCAGAGACTGTCATCACCTTCAACGGCCCCGATATCTTGTAGAGTTCTAGGCTTCCGATAGGCACTTGGCATCGTACCATTCTGCTCACGATTTTTGACTTTTTGCATTTGACGACGAGCTTTTTTTGTCTTTTTCGAAGCCTCCAATACTTGCTGATGGAGTTCTTCGTGCGCAGCTATCAGTTCATGATCAGAGATTGAAGAGGCGTTCCTTTCTCCAATCCTTCTTCTAATTTCCCTGTATTCCCAAAGACTCATTGTCGGTATTTCTGAATTGGCAAGGTTTATCTTGTAGTAATTTTGTGTTGCTTCATCGTAGTACCAGATATAACTTATATCACGTACGTCTCGCTTAAAAATAAATCGTCTCTTTTTCCCCGTTTTTACATCAATCTGATTGATAAATGGCCGCAAAATATGATCATAATAATTCAATCCATCGATATTTACACCATTTTTCTGAATGGTTCTTTGAAAATGGGGCAGAAAATCGATTAATATTGTCAATGGATCGGATGGTTTGGGTGGATAGCCGATGCCTTCTTGAAGAGCACTTCCAAATATCCCTTCATTCCATTTAGCTTCTGGTGACATGCCTAATGAAGAATGCTTGCGCTTATGATAGATCTTCGTAATAAACGTAAGTACCCATTTTTCAAATTCAGAGAAAGTCATTGTGGCATTACCGTCAGAATCATATGCCTGGCGCTCATTGATATTCGAAAACGTCGTTCCCGGTAGTGAGTGAACCTGCTTCATCACAGTGCCAATGACCCTCTCGATATGGCCACCGTAATCTTTCTTGTCAATAGGTCTAAACTCAATATGCGTTCCATATGATTTACAAGCATGCTCCAAAGTATCTGTTCTGAAATCGGAACCATTATCAGCGTGAATCGTCTGCATAAATCCCCATACGTTCCAATCAACATCTATCTCATGTTTCAACAGAAAACCATCTTTGGGGAGAACTGCATTAGCGATGCACATTGCAACCGAGGTTGAACTTGGTTCATCCAGTGATAAAAAATAGCCCGTAATCATTCGACTATAGATGTCTATCATCAATGTGATCCATGGTCGGCCAATTGGCATACGAGTTTCATCATCTACCAATATAATATCGGCCTTAGTATGATCTATCTGTACAACTTGCAATGGGTAATCTGCATCAAAATGATTTGGAGCCGGATTAAATCTATCACGTGCTATCGAGGCGTTACCCTGTTTTTTCAATCGCTCATATTCTGTAATTCTTGAGATTCTATTTCGAATAGTATTATGACTAGGTGATGCAATGTTTTCTTTGGAACATTGGGCAAATACTTTATTGATTACAAATTGAATAGAATGTTTTTGCCTCGTAAGATAGTATGACTGGATCGTCTCTTGAATAATCGCTTCGGCACGGCTCTCAATTCTAACTTCACCGGCCTTCCTACCTTCTTTTTTAGGCAATAACCCTGTTAACGTTCCTGTTGACTTATAACCCTTCAACCATCTATACAAAGTTGTATAATGAACACCCATATCATTAGCGTGTTTTTCAATTTCAACTCTTGACATCCCATTCAGAAGGGGTTTAATGGCCATAAATCGACGCTCAATTTCTTTCCAGTCCGTATCTGAAATGTCAGTAAGGTCTCTATAGATAAATCCATTATCGTTAACCGCCTCGGCCTTTAATGGCTTTAGGTTCTTGATCATAAGACGTTTGGCTCTTTTTGTCTCTATATCAATTCCAATCACTTCATCAAAATCGATCACTTGCGTGATCCGATAAACAGAAGCATTATATTCAACATATCCATCAGTCACGATGGCGACCATTCTTCTATCTAATTTATGGACTTCTGTCTCATTATCCATTCCATACTCCTTCTTCATAGGATTCATCAACATTTAGCCAGATAACCGTATGTTGTCCAAGTGGCATCCCAATATCGCAAGCAATCTTTTTATTTGCGAGAAGATGCCACGTCTGCCCTAATCCGATTCCACGTTGTTCATCGGTCACATAAAGATGTGCTAATAAATGATCTACTGTCGTATGTCCCACTGCTTTAAGGTGCTCGATGATCCTCCGTTCTTCTTCATCGTCATATCCTAAATTTTTGTGCCTCGAAATAAAGTTGATATTTTTCAACTCTTGCCCTCGAATCCTATTCTCATCGTAAATTTTGAAGATATAGCCATTTTCTCTTGCGTATTTCATGGCGATTTTAAATTTTGGACGTAGTTCGGCAAGCTTTTTTCTGAGTATGCGATGTGGCTTTACTTCAATTAACATGGGTCGAGGATGATGATTAGACATTCCATAAGCCGGGGATGTTTTAAAATATACAAGAAAATCAGGTGTATAAGTGGTTTTTCTACCATTTTGGTTCACATATTCCAGTGTTACAGGCTGCTCTATCACATCAATAACCGAATCATTGAATTCAAGAAGCGCAATCAGATCCCGTTCTAAAGTTGATTCGAATGCAATGCTTTTCTCTTTTCTGAAAGAATAACGTCCGGATACACTACCGTAGGTATATCCGATTTTCCTGTTCTTCATTGATATCCGCATACTGTGGCTCCAGAAAATTTGTAGTATAGTTTATTGTATTTTAGAAAGATTGTACTAATGTTTGTTGTACTTTGTTGCAGTGTTTGATGGATAAACATGACTCAAACCTTGTGGATTAATATACTTAGTAGCATATCATATTGGAACTGACAGCGGCAGTCAAAAAGCGCAGATCGGCGAGATCGGACTTGCCCACAACGGCATACTTTTTTTCGATGAGCTACCGCACTTTCAAAAGATCGTACTTGAAGCCCTCCGTGAACCGCTGGAAGACAAGAAGATCCGCATTTCAA